>CAYXPV010000113.1:0-6057 GCA_964467285.1 uncultured Oscillospiraceae bacterium | reverse complement strand
TGGACACCCCAACATTTATTATAGAGCCTAAAATTATACAGCCCTGCAGCGAATCAACGTTGCAGGGCTTTTCTTATCGGGCTATACCTTGACACATTTTCGGTTTGGTGGTACAATTATATATTATATAATCAACATTTTTTAGGAGGTCAAGATAATGAGCGAAGGTTGTACACATGATTGCAGCAGCTGCTCCGCAGACTGCTCTTCCAGAGATACACAAGATTTTAAAGCGGCACTTAACCCCGTCAGCAGTGTAAAAAAAGTAATAGGCATAGTAAGCGGAAAAGGCGGCGTAGGTAAGTCTATGGTAACCTCAATGCTTTCCGTACTTATGCAGAGAAAGGGCTACAATGCCGCTATTTTAGATGCGGATATTACAGGTCCTTCCATTCCAAAGGCATTTGGCATTACCACCAAGGCGTACGCTGACGAAAGAGGCATTGTACCCGTACCCACCAAGACAGGAATTGATGTAATGAGCATCAATCTTCTTTTGGAGAACGACACAGACCCGGTAGTGTGGAGAGGTCCCGTTATAGGCGGTACAGTAAAGCAGTTCTGGACAGATGTTGTTTGGGAAGAAGTAGACTTTATGTTTGTGGATATGCCTCCCGGAACA
Organism: uncultured Oscillospiraceae bacterium; assembly: GCA_964467285.1. Taxonomy (GTDB): domain Bacteria; phylum Bacillota; class Clostridia; order UMGS1810; family UMGS1810; genus RGIG8748. Next base: position 5,435 of record CAYXPV010000113.1, on the reverse strand, counting down.
GGCGACGTACCTCTCACGGTATTCCAGTCACTTCCCGTTGACGGTATAGTTATAGTTACATCTCCCCAAGAGCTTGTATCTATGATTGTAGGCAAAGCTGTTAAGATGGCAAAGCTTATGAACATACCTATTTTGGGCATTGTAGAAAATATGTCCTACTTTGAGTGCGACAGTTGCAACAAGCGTCACTATATCTACGGCGAAAGCCACATTGATGAGGTTGCCGCAGAAAATGAAATCGACAACATCAGTCAGATTCCCGTTAACCCCAAGCTTGCAGGAGCTGTAGATGCAGGTCTTATAGAGCTTTTTGAAGGTCCCTGGCTTGACGAACTGGCAAATAAAATTGAAAAACTGTAATTTAACTTACATCATTCAAACAAAATTGTCATTCTGAGCGTAAGTGAAGAATCTCCCTGACAATGTGGAGATACATTACCGCTTAAGAATGACATTCGTTTATACGGAGGTAATTATGGGCAAATTTACAGGTATTCTTATAGCTACAGACCTTGACGGCACTCTGGTGGCGGACGGAAAGGTATCCAAAGAAAATGCCGATGCAATACGCTATTTTCAAAAGGAAGGCGGACTCTTTACCCTGGCTACCGGAAGGTATGCAAGTCATATAAGAGAAAACTTCGGGGATGTTATGGACTTTAATATGTGCATAATGACCGTAAACGGCACCGTACTGTATGATATGAACACCGACAAAAAAATCAGAGTTTCCAAAACCGATAAAGATTCTCTCTCTAAGGTACTCACCTACTCTATGGATAACTTCAGGGACAAAATACAGTTTATAAACATTTGCGACGAGGACGAAAGCTACAAATACGAAGGAACTGTGGAAAGGGACACCTGCAAGTGCGTTTACGTGCTTAAAGACGAAGAAGGTGCAATTGCCTTAAGAGATGCCCTGAGGGAAAGATACTCACACACATACAATGTAGAAAGAAGCTGGCCCATAGGTGTGGAAATATACTCCAAAAACAGCGGAAAAGGTGAAGCTATAGAGTATATACGCAAAGAACTTTACCCCGAAATAAAAACAGTTATATGCGTAGGCGACTATGAAAATGACGTGACTATGCTTGAAGTCGCAGACATTGGCTATGCGGTGCAAAATGCCACCGATGAGGCAAAGAAAGCGGCAGACCGCATAACCGATGTGGATAACCGCAATCACGCCATAGCGTGGATTATTGACAGACTGGATAAAGGGGGCGTATAAAATGACAAAGACAAATGCAATGCGAATGCTTGACAAAGCAAAGATTAAATACGAAGCACTTGAATACGCCTATGATGACAACGACTTAAGCGGTGTTACCATAGCCAACTCCGTGGGGCTTCCTTGCGAAATGGTTTTTAAAACCCTTGTTGCAAAGGGTGACAAAACGGGCCCCGTGGTAATGTGCATACCCGTAGATAAAGAAATAGACTTAAAAAAGGCAGCAAGCGTAACGGGAAACAAAAAGGTGGAAATGATACATGTCAAAGACCTTTTGGGTCTTACAGGCTATATTCGCGGCGGTTGTTCCCCTATCGGAATGAAAAAGAAGTTCCCTACTTTTATAAACAAAACAGCAGAGAACTTTGAAAAAATAACTGTAAGTGCAGGCATTAAAGGATGTCAGCTTCTTGTAGATGTAAAAGAGCTTGTTGCCTTTACACAAGCAAAGCTTTGTGAACTTACGGCAGAATAATAAAAGTTAACATTTAATAAATTATTTGAATAAACCACAAAAACCACTTGCATTTTCTGCAAGTGGTTTTTTGTATTAAAATCAGTCAGCTTTTGTAAAAGCTATCCAATCGTAGTTCCAAGCACCTACGCCATTACCGCCAAGATAGAACTCGTATTCGCCAGCTTCAAGATAAATATTTTCCTTGAGGGTTACTACGTCAAAATCGCTAACATTTGCACCGTAACCGCCGGAATCGGGCAGCTTGAAGTAGTATCTTACATTCTTGATTTCAATGTATCTTGTGGGATAGGGTTCCTGCCAAGCCGCATAGCGTACGGAGAACTTGTAGTTGCCGCTTTCGGCAATTTTCACCTTGTAGTATGCCTTATCGGTAAGAAGGTTAAGCTGAGATACACCGATTGTTTCTATACCGGAGGTCTGTCTTGCATTACCAACATATTTCTCAACATTTTCTGCCTGAATGAGGTATGTGGCAGCCTTTTCTACCGATTCATAATCTGCTGTATAGTCAACTTCGCACTGTACGTTGGGTATAGAATTAAGAACTACCCTCTGGTTGTCGGCACCGAGCAATACGGAGCCTTCATTCTTCATGAGAATCTTTCCGCCTTCTATTACAGGTGCACCGCTTAAAGCTATATCCCTTGTAGCTTCTGCAACTACATACTCGGTATCGGGAATGAGGTCGCTGTTTACAACAACTGCACTACCCTCGGACTCATAGTCGGAATTGTAGTATATGTTGTCAACTGTCTGAGTGGTTTCCTTGCCGTCTACCACGAGAGTGTATACCCAAGATTCGCCGGTCTTTTCGCCGGGGAGACCCTTGCCGTTCATAAGCATAGAGTAGTGACCCTTGTCAGCCTTTACGGTAATAACCTTGGTTTCGGGGTCGATTGTAGCCTGCATACCAAGTCCCATTTCGGTTTCTCTGCCGTCACGGAAGAGGACTGTTTCGGGATTGGGCATATAGAGCTCGTTGGGGTATACGGTGATGTTGTAGTCACCATCGAAGCAGGATACACCAAATTCATCGCTACCCATAGTTACAGCTACAGGTCTGTCTGCTTCAATTACCTTTTCGCCTCTGATGTAAAGCTCTGTACCGCCGATGAACATAAGATAGTCATCGTTGAATACTACAGCTGTACCATTGAACTTGAAGTCGCCTGCATCAATTACTGTGGTTTCATCGGTAGCAAGAGATACATATGCCGTAGAGCCGTCATCAAATACAAGCTCTAAGTAGTTATCGTACTGTGTAGACTTAACCTTTTCTGCTTCTTCCTTGATACCGCGGGAGTCCATAGTTACTACCATCTTGGTTTCGTTAACCTTTTCGGTCTGGAACCATACTCTTGAGTGATACGCAGCGCCCTGCTTTCTGTCGTCTGTGGGCCAGTCAACAAGGTCTGTACCGGAGAAGAGGTTGGAGTAGTAAGGTGTAACCTTTTCGGGGTAGTGAACTCTTGCATCAAGAGCAACTGTGTTGTTAGTGATGCGGGCACCTCTTAAGTCATCGTGAACATCAAGAGTACCCATGGAGTTGAGCCACCATTCAAAGGTGGAACCGCCGTTTTTCTTCTTGGTTTCATTTGCCGCAAGGTTGTCTATTACAATGTAGGAATCAGGTCTTAAGTAAACTATGGTTCTGTCGTACTTGCCAAGCTTGCCTGCATATGCATCGGCACCGTCACCGGTTGCCGCAGACATATCTGTGTTGGAGAGGAATCTTGTGATTCTGCCGTCGGCATCAAAGTTGTTAATAGGCTGACCTACGCCGTTGTCAACGGTAATTGTATTGTGAGAATGGGTTGCCTTGGAGAAGTTTAAGTGATGTGTTGAACCGTAGGTGTCGTAGTAACCACTCTTCCATGCAAGTTCCTCGCCTGCAGATTCAATCATAAAGGAGTTGATATCTGCCTGTGTGTGGTTAAATGAACCGTACATACCGGAACGGAAGTAAAGCGATGTTCTGGGTGTGTTTATAAGGTCAGAGTGCATTGCTGTAAGTCCCTGGTCTATAAATACATGGTCTCTGGGATATTCAACGGGAGCTCTGTCCTCCGTATCATCGGTATCCATATAGAATATGGCATCAAAACCGAACGTACTTACATTGTTGTAAAAATCACCTGCGGTCTGATTTCTCCACCAGAGCATTTCGGGCTTGTTTGCAAGCTTTGCGGTACGGCTGGCACCGGTTGCATTATATGTGGAGAAGGATGACTGACCTACGTTACCGCCGTCACCCCAGGAGTTGATGTTGGAATCCTTGGGGAAGTTGTAGATACCCATGAGATGCTGATTCTGGTAGAAGGGGATTTTGTAGAAGTCAAATATTCCTGCATAGCTCATAGCATCGTGGAATATGGAATCTCTGCCGAAGGCGGAGAGCCAATAGTTGATACCCTTACCGTAACCGCCGTCTTCTATACCCAAAGGGTTAAAGTTGGAGTTGTACACGCCAAACCACTCGTCATACATTTCCAAAGTACCTTCCTGATCGTGAAGAAGTGCCAGGATACCCATACCGAAGTATCCGCAGTATGACCAGGTATGTGACTCATAGGGATTTTTCTTGAGGGAATCCATAAGCTCGCGGAAACGGGCATCTACTCTGCCGCGAATCATTGTGCCAACCTTATCTCTCTGCTCCTGTGTCATATAGTTGTACATCCAGTCGTAGCCGATAGCTGCAAATGTGATAACCTCGTAGTAGCCCAAGTCATTTACTTCAAAGGATGTGGGAGCATTGGGGTCCTTCCATTCCCAATCGGACAACTGAACAAGACATTCTACTGCATAATCTGCCGCCGTGGTATCACCGGTAAAGTTATAAAGGAGGGCTGCTCTCATTAATGCATTACCAATATTGTCGGCTGCACTTCTGCCGCCGTTGCTGTAGGCAGAGCTTGCAGCAGCTCCCTGATTTTTCAGTGCGGCATAGTCCTTTAATGCAGGCTCCTGAACAACACCGTTTGCTATATCCTTGTAAACTGACTTTTTAATCTGTTCTTCAAGATATTTCTTTGCAGTGGGAGATGACATAACATTCTCTTTAACCTGGGGAAGTGTTTCCTGAGTAAAGAAGAATCTGGGGTGACTCTCGGGGATAGCATCAAGAATCTGTTCCTTTGTGGGGAATATGAGCTCTACAGAGTCGGATGCAAGTTTAAAGCGTCTTGCAACTGACCACTCGGAGGACTGATTGCCCTTATTGTAGCGCATTGCCCACCAGTAATACACATTTTCCTCAAATGTTGTATCAAAAAGAATGAAGTTATCTTTTACACCTTTTTTTTCATATCTTACATCAGTAAGAGCTTCATCGGCACAGATAATAACATCATAGCTTTCTGCACCGTTTATGGCAGGCCATGTAAATGTAGGCGGATTCTGTCTGTAAAGATATTCGTGAACAGGTCTGAAAGGTGTGTTTGTACTTATATCGGGGAAATATTCCTTGTATGTATCGGGGAGTGTAAGCTCACCTGCTGCAAATGCAACATTTGGCATTACAGATACAAGCATACATACTGCAAGTATCAGAGTAATAATTCTCTTTGTCATTATTGAGCCACCTCCATATCTGTAATTACATAAACATTATTTGCTTCGTCATAAGAACAGCTTGCTCCTATAACCTCCGCAAGGTCTGTAAGTGATACCATGGGAACTCTCTCTGTTGTGGGAGCCTTGCCTATGGTATAAGACTTG
>CAYXPV010000112.1:0-6069 GCA_964467285.1 uncultured Oscillospiraceae bacterium | reverse complement strand
ATAAGAGTATCTGTAATATATGATAGAGTCACCAGTGGGTCGTTGCTGTCGCCGGGTGCCGCAAAGGCGACAATGGCGGAGGCCGCAACGGTAATTATAATAGCTATAAGTATTGCTTTAATTCTTCCCGGTATTTTCATAAGAATACCTCCTTAAGTAAAAATCAACTGTCACAGACCAAAGCTTATCTTAAGAGCTTCGTTTACAGAATATGCAAGACTTTGGTCAAGATGTCCTATCCGTTCTTTTAAACGTCTTTTATCTATGGTACGTATCTGCTCGGCAAGAATTACCGAGTCTTTTGTGAGGCCGTGCCTTTCACCTTCAATTTCAATATGAGTGGGCATTTTTGCCTTATTGATTTTGGAGGTAATGGCTGCTACGATGACTGTGGGGCTGTATTTGTTGCCCACATCATTTTGAACCACAAGCACAGGGCGTATGCCACCTTGTTCAGAACCTACTACGGGGCTTAAATCCGCGTAGTAAATATCTCCTCGTTTTACCATAAAAATCATTCACACTCCGCTAATTTTTCTTCGTAGCTTTGCTGTTGAATGTTGTCTGCCTCAAGGGATAGCTCGGCTATTTCAATATTGATATCGCCCATGGCTATATAACCTTCCTTAAGACTTTTTTCCAGAGAAGCATGCTTTTGCCTGTCAAGGTAACTTTTCATTACTTCTCGTATAAGTTCGCTTCTGTTAATCTTTCGGCTTGTTGCAAGGTTGTCAACATCAGTGAGTAGTGCATCGGGTAAACTAATGAGTATTTTCTTTTGCCGTGACAAAACAATCATGCCCCCAATCCGCTATACAATTGATATATAACAATTATATTATTTTTTAACTGCAAAGTCAAATGTATATTCTGCCAAGTAATATAATTGAAATCGTTTGTTAATCTTTCAGACGGTTTTGGATGGCGATGACTCTGTTATTCTGTATGTAAGCACGGGGAACCCTTCTTGCAACCGAGCATACAACCTCATAGTTTATCGTGCCGAGCAGAAGCGCAACAGAATCTACGCTGATTGTATTATTGCCATCGGAACCGAAAATTATAACTTCATCTTGGGTATTTATATCGTCAAAATCCGTAATGTCTATCATGCATTGGTCCATGCATATATTACCTACAACAGGGACATAATGACCTTTTACAAGGAAATGCACTTTTCCCGAAAGTACTCTGGAAAGTCCGTCTGCGTAGCCTATGGCAACTGTGGCTATACGAGAACCTTTTTTTGCAACATATGTGCCGCCGTAGCTTATGGGAAGGTCATCCTCAACGGTTTTTATGTGAGTAATCCGTGATTTTAAAGTCATTACAGGCTTCAAGCTTATATGTTCCTCACCCACGTCCTCTGAGGGTTTAAGTCCGTAATTTACAATGCCGCTTCGCACCATATCCATATGGGTGTGAGGGAGAGTGGCTATTGAAGCACTGTTTGCAATGTGCTTTATGGGGAGTGCAACCCCTTTTTCTTCAAGAATACGGCACATTTTATTGAATTTTTCAAACTGACCGTTGGCGTAGGTTTTGTCTTTTTCGTCTGCTTTGGACATATGTGAGAAAATACCCTGAATTTCCACAAAATCCATTTCGGAAATCTTAAGTATTTCTTCTGCGGATTTTTCATTTACGGCAAATCCTATTCTGCCCATACCGGTGTCCAGCTTTATATGCAGGAGAGCTTTTTTGCCGATTTCTTTTGCTGCAGTCTGCACATTTAGTGCATCCTCGTAGCTTGAAAGGGCAAAGGAAATATCTCTTTCTAGTATGCTATGATATTCTTCGGGAAATATTACTCCCAGTATAAGGATGGGTAGGGTATAGCCCAGATTTCTCAGTTCTATGGCTTCATCTGCGGTAGCTACACCAAACCATGCTGCACCTTCCTTTAAAAGTGTATCGGCAACCATACCTACACCGTGACCGTAGGCATCGGCTTTGATTATTGCCATTATGGGTGCGGTTGTTTTTGATTTTACCTGATTAAAGTTGTATCTTAAGGCATCAAGGTTTATTTCTGCCCATGTTCTCATTATAATTGCATCTCCTTTACACTATCTTCCGTAACTTTTAATGCTCGTGGTATGTAATCTATGATGTCTGACGGAGTAAGTGAATGTTCTCCCGTGCTACATACCGCAATATCTGCCGCATAGGAATGGATATACACTCCCAACAGTGCTGCTTGAAGGGGTGATTTTCCCTGAACGGCAAAGGATGCTATTGCACCGGCAAGCACATCACCGGTTCCGCCGGTCGCCATACCGGGGTTGCCCAAAACATTTACATATACTTCTCCCTCAGGGGATGCCACAACTGTTTTGTGGGATTTAAGCACCACAACCACATTGTGTTTTGCGGCAAAGTCTTTTGCGTTCTTTTCGGTATCTTTCAAAATATCTTCTGCCGAAATACCTGTAAGCCTTGCAAACTCGCCTATATGGGGAGTAATTATAACAGGCATCTTATGACCTTCCAGCATACTTACATCTTCACTTACGGCGTTAATCCCATCGGCATCAATTACAATAGGTGTGGTGATATCCGAGGTAAGAATTGTTTTTATTATGTGGGTTAAATCTTCGCTTCTGCCAAGGCCGGGACCTATAAGGCAAAGGTCGGCACTTTTTACTTCTGCCATTATTTTATGACAGTCGTTTTTACATATGAGTCCGTCTTTACTGTCTAAAGGCTTTGTCATAACTTCCTTCATTGCAATTTCAAATATGGTGTTAAGCTCTTTGGCACAACCCAGGCTTATAAGTCCTGCACCGCATTTAAGGGCAGATATGCAAGACATAATTGCGGCACCTGTGAGACCAATTGACCCTGCAAGCACGTAGAGCCTTCCGTAGTTGCCCTTGTGTGTGGAGGAACTTCTTGGGGAAAGAAGTTTCTGTACTGTTTCGGGACTTATGGCATTTAGAGGAGCATTTGCAAACTTCATCAGCGGTTTTGCACAGGCGCTGTATATAGGGTCAATATAGCTGTAGGCGGAGGCTATGGCATATTCTCCGTCGTGGGATATACTCACTTCCAATTGCCCGATGAACGCATCTTCGCAGTATTGTTTTGCTTTTCCGCTAAGACGGGTGTGAGGAGCACCTTTTTCGTTGTGAAGAATTTCCACTTCGTTTAAAGGCAGAGTTATCCCTTTGCCAATAGCTTTAAGCACAGCCTCTTTTGCGGCAAATATGCCGGCAGAGGTCTGTGCTTTGTTGGTTTTGGTATTAATATATGCTATTTCATTTTCCGTAAATATCTTTCGTGGTATTTCGGGGGTTATAACCCTTTCCATTCGTGATATTTTAACTATATCTGTTCCCAGGGGCATATGCATACACCTCTTTATTCTTCAAAGAGTTTTCCGGGTATTTTGGTTTTAAGCTGCTGGAGCATTTTCTCTGTAGGTTCAAAGTATATTACAGGGTGTTTGGGGTTGGATGTGGTCATTACATACACCGCTTCGGGATTGTAGCCCGAAGTTATATCTGTAACCTGAGCATTAGTGTCAATCTGAGAGAGCTTTTCGCTTCCCATGGGTGCTACAAGTTCAATTTCTCTTCTGCGTATGGAGAGAAGCTTTTTTCTGGAACCTTTGGCAATTACTATGTCAACGTCCAGGTCGCCGCCGGTTAAAAGATATTCGTACTCTATGTTCTGTCTTTTGATTATCTTAAAAGCACCCCATATAATACCAAACCACACTACGGGTGCAAGAAAGGTAGCCGCCGGGATAAACAAAAGAAGCAGGGAATAGTATAAAAGTATAAGAGCAGCAAGAACTATGATAATTGCTATGACATTATCTCTCATTGTTCTTTTCTTTTTAAACAAATATTCGCAATATGTATCCATCAATATTCTCCTTTTACATTGTGATTATTGATATTCTATCACAAAAACCCCCTTTTCGCAACATTTAAAGTGAAAAAACCCCCTTCCCGAGAGTAATTTTAAAAATTTATTTACATATGAGGCAATTTGTGATAAAATATTATGAACACCTTGTGCCATATTTTTGTATAATGGTATGGGGTGATATGTGTGTCTGACAAAAAGAAGAAAAAGCTTAACTTTAAAAGACTTCTGATATTGGCAGTTGTCTGCTTTTTGGTGTATAATTTGTTTGTGGCATACAGAACCATGATTTGCACCGTTCGCTCTGTGGCACAGTCCCAGATGGAGGACGTTGCCAACCGTGCAATTCACACTGCCATAGAGAAGGCTTCGCGGACTGTGGATTGCAGCAATCTTGTTAATATAAACCGCGCCGATGACGGCAGCATAGATTCCCTTACTCTTAATGCCGAAGCGGCAAATAAGCTTAAGTCGGAGATTGCGTTAAATGTATTGGATTATATGAACAAGAGCGAAAACTATAACATCGAGGTTCCAATCGGTAATTTTTGCGGTTCGGAGTTTTTGTCGGGCATGGGTCCGACGGTTAAGTTCCGCATTATCCCCTGCAACATAGCACATATTGATTTTGAAAGCAAATTCAAGCCTGCCGGTATAAATCAGGTGCTTCATACCCTTTCGGTAAGGGTGGATATAGATATCGGTGCTCTGCTTCCGGGATTTCAGGAAATATCCAATCTTTCCTCCTCGGCAGTAGTTTCCGAAACGGTTATTATGGGCGATGTGCCCGACACTTATCTCAATATACAGAAGTAAAGAGGTACTAAGAAATGACAGACAATATAAACTATCAGTATATAGTTGACTACATTGTAAATACCATTCCTCAAAGTACAGGATTTTTAAAAGAGCTGGAGGAATACGCCGATGAGCGCTTTATACCTATCATACAAAGAGAGGTAAAGGGATTTCTGGCAACAATCCTTCAGTACAAAAAACCAAAGCGAATCCTTGAAGTAGGCTCCGCTATAGGATATTCTTCCATATTCTTTTCCGGCTTTTTGCAGGATGGCGGAGAGATTATTACCCTTGAAAAAGACGAGAAGTACGCCGCCATTGCAAGAGAAAATATCAAAAAAGCAGGCAAAGAAGGTGTAATTCATCTTATAGAAGGTTCTGCCGAGGAAACCATAACCACGGTGGAAGGTAAGCTTGATATGGTGTTTCTCGATGCCAACAAGTCTCAGTACAGACACTACTTTGATGTGATATATCCCAACTTAAATCCCGGCGGCATCATAATCTGCGACAATATCCTCTACAAGGGTATGACTGCAAACGATGAGCTTTTGCCGCGAAAACACTATGCCATAGTAAATAATATAAGAGAGTTTCTTGATTTTCTCTGTAAACACGAAGGACTTATCACATCAATTATTCCCATTGGTGACGGTATGAGTCTGTCGGTAAAAAAGTAATTGTGTAGGGAAGGGATTTGTCCCTTCCGTCTGAAAGGAAAAATATTATGAACAAACCCGAACTTCTGGCTCCTGCAGGAAGCCTTGCAAAGTTAAAATATGCCATAATGTACGGCGCAGATGCGGTGTATATAGGCGGTGAGGCATTCTCACTCCGAGTTGCCGCAAAGAACTTTACCATTGAGGAAATAAGGGAAGGTATTGCCTTTGCTCACGAAAGAGGTGCAAAGGTGTATATTACCGCAAATATTATTCCCCACAACTCCGACCTGGAACATTTTCCCGAGTTTGTAAAGCAGGTGGACGAGCTTGGTGCAGATGCCATTATAATTTCCGACCTCGGTGCATTTTCCATTGTACGTGAGGTTGCACCCAATCTTGACATACACGTAAGTACTCAGGCAAACAACACCAACTATGCTTCCGCAAATATGTGGTACAAGCTTGGTGCAAAGAGGGTAATCCTTGCTCGTGACCTTTCCTTTGGAGAAATTGAAGGAATCCGCGAAAAGACTCCCGAAGATATGGAAATAGAGTGCTTTGTACACGGCGCAATGTGCGTTTCATACTCCGGAAGATGCCTTTTAAGTAACTATCTTACCCACAGAGATTCCAACCGAGGTGCCTGCTCACATCCTTGCAGATGGAAGTATTACCTTATGGAAGAAAAACGCCCCGGTGAGTATATGCCCGTTTTTGAAAATGAAAGAGGTAC
>CAYXPV010000111.1:0-6194 GCA_964467285.1 uncultured Oscillospiraceae bacterium | reverse complement strand
GATGCCGAAAATACTGATTTTGAGGCGGGTTCGAATAATACTCCAATGGCTATCCCAAACCTTCCGTCCAGATCCTCACAAAGTGCAATAATCGGCGCACTTGCCTGGGGATGGCAAAGGCTCGTATTTCATTTCATTTCTGTTCTTTTCCCCATGCCTCATAGCAGTTGGTAGCTCTTTATGGAACTTTCGGGTATTTCTTTTGGCTGATACTCCTTGCAGAACATATTTAAGGGAGAAAGATTTGCGAATTTGTCGGTTCTAATCCATTTTGATATAAATTTCATCGGGTGTTCTTCCTTTCGGTTAATATGCCAATGGCTTTCTTGCATATACTTTAACTCACAATCTATATTAAAACAAGTTGAAAATCATCGTTTTGTCCAAATTATCATCGTTTTGTCGGTTGTTATGTTTTTTGCGATATGATAAAATATCTTCGTATCGGAAAATGGGTTTATATAAAAATGTACAAAACAATTGTTTTGACTAAAACACGACAATTTGGGTGTGCTTTTAATTTTTACAAACAGCATCAAAACAAACAAATAAATCTTTTTTTAAATTTTTGTGAAAATTGCAAGTTTTTTGTTACAATTTGGTATTGATTACTTGGTATATAATGTAGTATAATATATGTGGGTATCTCTATACAGATTTTGGCTAATTTGACCAAAACACGAAAAAATACCAAAACACGAAATGGGTATTTAAATCATCTTTAATTAAGAGATTTAATATATAAAAATTTGGGCGGTTTACCGTCCGGAAAGAAACGAGGGTTAAACAATGAAAAAAAGAATTTGTGCACTTTGTATGTGTATGCTTCTTGTGTGCAGCTTCATCTCGGTTTCTGCAGAGGAAATTCCTGTAGTATCCGTGGCAGACGGCATAGAAATGTCTGCACTCACCTACGAGAATGAGGCGTGGGAAGCAGAAACAGAAGTTACTGTTATGCTCACGGCAAAGCGTACCGAAGCGACCGATACCACAGATAAGATTATCCTTGTGGCATCACTTATGGAAAACGGTGTTATGACAGCAGTGGATACCGATTCCAAAGCACTTGGTACAGAAGATACCGACTTTTCCGCTACACTTACACTTCCTGCCGATGTGTCCGGATGTGAAATCACCGTAGCACTTTTAAAGCAGACAGAAACAGGACTTGTTCCGGTGGGTTCTGCATCATACATACCTGCCAAGGAAGATTTTCTTCCGTTTAAGAGTGCAACAATAGGCGGCAAGGAGCTCGAATTTGATGAAAATAACCAAGCAACGGTAATTTATCCGCCAAAGTCAACAAGCTATCCCAAAGACCTTGCTGTTCAGGTTGCGGATGCAGCTACCAAGGTTGACTGGGTATTCTACAATGAAGCAGAGCCGGTTTACGGTGTTATTACCGCTTCGCTTCCCGATGGCAGCACAGCCGAATACCAAGTTAACTACGAGGAGCGTATTCATGCAGTTTACGACCCTGTTGCCGGCAAGACAGTAAAAGATTTTGTTGAGGCAGATGACACTCAGGTAAATATGGTTGCTGCCAATACTGTTGTAACCGTGAATGATTCAAGCAAGGACGCTATATATAAAAACCTCTATACAAACCTTCAGGGTACAGATGATGAGTCAAGAGGTATGGGTTCCATAGCTACTGCAAACCTTGGTGTAACCAGTATGTATCACGAAATATCCTATGTGGCACCCGAATATCAGGGTCTTGACTACATTGTTACATACAATAACAGAACACCGTATGTATCTGCAGACGGAGCTACCTCCGGAAACGGTGCAACACCCGGCGAGAACTTCATAGAATTTATGCTTTCCGACCCGGCAAACGTACACGTGTTTACATTTGCCGAATACAAAGAGCTTGACACCAAGTATGGATTTGTTGGCGAAACAGGCAGCTCGGCGTATATTGTAAGAAGATATATTAACACCAAGCCGGGCGATGAATACAAAAAGGCAACCGGCAACGTTATGAACTGGAGTGAAGCCGGCAAAGTCAATGGTACAGCAACACTTAAGGAAGAAGATGCGGCATATTTTAACAGCTTAAGTGAAGGACTTGCCGATAAGCTTGCAGCACTCAAGCAAAAGGGTATTGGTAATAGCTTCAACTATAAGTATAAGTATACCAAGACATATTCATCCGCAAGCGTTGAAGAACCTGCTTTGGTTGAGATTCCATACCCCACAGCTTCTCAGGGCAGAGGTTGGATTGTGGTAATTGAACCCATTGCCGTGGAAGAATAATATTCTGAGTTTGCGAGATTAAGGAGGTAACATATGAAAGAAAAAATCCTTATGCTTGTTGCAGCACTGATGCTTGTTATCGGTACTGTTGCGTCGGCTGAAGCATTAAATCAGCCAGAGCAGGACGATACCCTGGGCACTCTTGCAATAAGCGGACAAATTGAAGGCTACGGTTATGCCGATTCCTTTACACTTGCTGTATTTAAATCCGGCAAGTCCTACAGTGATATAACCGAATACAAACCCGAAGAGATTATGTCTGCAATGACACACTTCGGTACATATATGACAGATGCCGAAGGCAATTACGAAGTTGCCTACAGCACCAAGGGCCTTGATGCCGGTGACTACACCGTTGTACTTACAACCAAAGACGGCACAAAGTACGAAAAGCCCATATTCATTGCTTCCAGAGATTCCAAGATTAAGTTTATAGGCGATGTTGCAAAGCTTGTAGAAGAAGGTTGCACTGCAGCAGACCTTGAGGCAAAGCTTGCTCTTACGAGCGCAGAAGCCGTAAATGCCAAGGTTTTTGAAATCCTTGAGGACAATGTAATATTTGATGTTGATGCAGCTGCTCTCTCTGAGATAGCTCTTGCAAATATCAAAAAAGCAGAAAACTTTGAAGATACAACTCCCGAAGATTTTGTAACCTTCCTTGAAAACTGCGCATACATACAGCAGGTAAATACCGCTGAGCTTAACCCCGCAGACAAGGCTGAGTTCTTCGGACTTGACGAAAAGTATATGGAAACATATACCGACAGCGTAACAGGCAAGGACACCTTTGCTCAGAACTTCAAGGATGGCGGATACACTCTTACAACAGAAATTGCCGCTGATTTTGAAACATTTGTGCTTATGAATGTTCTGGAAAATGCCGATTCCTGGAAAGATTACAAGGAAATAATTGAAGCTCACGGCGAAGATATCGACATCGATATGGATGACTACGAAGACTTTAACTCCACAAAGAAAAACAAAATTTCTTCCTATATGGAAAACAGCTATGATGATATCGAAGATTTTGTTGATGATGTAAATGATGCCATAAAAGACATCAAGAAGGGTAAGAGCTCCTCCGGCGGCGGTGGCGGTGGCTTCTCCTCCGGCAAGGGTACATCCGGAATCACCGGTGTGGATCTTACCGACTACCCCGTAGATATGACACCCAAGGCAGAGCCCGTTAAGTTTACAGACCTTGAAGGAAGCGAATGGGCTAAAGAAGCTATAGATGCCCTTTCCGCAGAAGGTGTGGTAAGCGGTATCGGCGGTGGTGAATTTGCTCCCACTGCAGCTGTTACCAGAGAACAGTTTGTCAAGATGATAGTTTGTGCTCTCGATATGGAACTCATTGACGGCGATGCTGATTTCTCCGATCTTACAAGCGGTGCATGGTATCAGAGCTACGTTAAGACAGCAGTTGCTAACGGCATTGTAAGCGGTATCGGCAACGGTGAGTTTGGCGTAGGTGCCAACATTACCAGACAGGATGCGGCAGTTATCCTCTACAGAGCTGCTAAGTTAAGTCAGGGCATAGCTGTAGATTTTACAGATGCAGATGAAATTGCTCCCTATGCACAGGAGGCTGTATACGCACTTGCTTCCAATGAAGTAATAAGCGGTGTCGGTGACGGCTCCTTTGCTCCCAAGGCTACCTGCACAAGAGCTCAGGCAGCAGTTATGATTTACCGTTTACTCGGTAAAATATCCAAATAGGAGAGGAGAGGTAATATGTTAAAAAGAATATTAAGTGTTTTAGTGGCATGTGCGCTTCTCCTTACGGTTGTTCCTGCTTTTGCGGCAGAAACAGAAGCAGTTTCGGTGGAAGAATACGAGCTTCTTCCCGGCGCATATGAGATTGTAACCGAACTCGGCATATGCGAATATGAAGAAAAAGAATTCGGCGAAACAATGACACGTGGCGAATTTGCCAAGTTTGTAAGCCTTCTCGGAGGTTACGGCGAAGGCAACAAAAACGCCAATATGTTCTCGGATGTTCCTGCAACCCACGAGTATGCAGGCTACATCAACGGTCTTGCTAAGGCAGGCGTTGTTTCCGGCTACAGAGGCACAGGCTACAGCCCCGATTCCACTGTAAGTATGAATGAAGCTGTAACTACCGTTGTACGTGCTATGGGTTATGCTGCAAAGGCAGAAGGCCAGGGCGGTTACCCCTACGGTTATGTTGCAGTTGCTCAAAGACTCGGTGTTCTTGACAATCTTGAAAGCTCCAATGCAGCCATTACCAAAGCAGAAGCAATCCAGCTTGCATTTAATGCTCTGGAAGCCGATGCAATGGTTGCAGAAGGTCTTATAAACGGCAAGGTTTCCTACGGAACCTACGACGGTTACACTTACGGTGAGTACGTGTTCGGTATGGTACACCTTACCGGTAATGTAGAAGCTGTGGATATTTCCGCAATTATGGGTGAAAACCTCTTAGACAGCGAGCAGATTCTTGTAGACGGTGTGGAAATCCTTGCAGAAGAGGAGATTCTCTGGGATTACCTGGGCTATGAGGTTGATGCATGGTATATCCCTGCAAGAAACGGTATCAATAATCTTGTACATATAGAAAAGACAGATTATAACAAAGTTACCGAAATTGCAATGGCAGATATTATTTCCGTAAGCAAAGGTGTAGTTGAATACTACGATGCAGACGGTGACAAGGAAAAGATTTCTTTTAAGATTTCCGGCCCTGTTATCTTCAATACCGTTGCAACCTATGAAGCATTCAATGAAGAAATGCTTGCAGATGCCGACGGCGGTATGGTTACTCTTATAAGCAATGATGGCGACAAGACTGCAGATGTTGTTGTGGTTGAAAAGTATAAAGACTATGTAATTTCTGCTCTTTATGCAAGCCAGATGACTCTTTATGATAAATTTGATGAAACAAAGAAGATTAAGCTTGATACTACCGTAGATGACCCCTATACCGTTATTTATGATTCCGACGGTAAGGAAATCAGCTTTGCCGATCTTAAGCTCGGCAACGTAGTTTCCGTATACGATTCCATGAAGGATGCAGACCAGAAGTTTATTAAGGTTTCTGCACATACTGCTTCCGTTGAAGGTGTAGTAAGCGAAGTTTCCTACGTTGATGATGTGGCAGAAGTGGTAATAGACGGCAGTACTTATCGCCTTACCAAGAGATGCTTTGACAACCGCAAGCAGTATCTTAAGGCAGGTTTATCCGTAAGACTTATCCTCAATATGGAAGGGGATGCCTGTGATATGGTTTCCGTTTCCTCCGGACTTGAGTTTGTATACCTTATGGCTCTTGATGAAACCGACGGACTTGATAACAGTATTCTGGTTAAGGTCCTCAAGATGGACGGAACCTTTGTGGTGTACGAGCTTGCAGAAAATGTAACCGTAGATACAAATGTATATAAGAACGGTTACAGAAACGGCGAATTTATATTGGATGCACTCTCAAAGTCCTCCAAGGTAATTTTCCCCAATCCTGTTAATGCAGATTGTATAGCACAGCCTGTTCAGATAAGAGTGTCAAGCGGTAAGCTTACATGTATTGATACAGTTATTAACTCCGAAGGCGAAAAGGCAACAAGAACTGATATAAAGGGTATGGATATGCTCTATCACGTAGGCTCTGTAAAGGGTAGTGCCGCTTCCACCCCCGGTCCCAGAAGAGGAACCATATATGCAGGTAAGTTTATGGCAGATACAAAAACACCTACAATTTCCATTCCTTCTCCCGAATATGATGATACCGCGAAATTGGTATTGGATGAAGAAGAATACAGCTTTACAACTCCTGAAAAGTCTTTCCCCGACAGCTCCAATATCCGTTTCTATGCAGATGCATTCAGCACAAAGGAAGACTCCTTCGGTGCAGAATATCTCATAACAACCAAAGCAGGTGGCGGTGACCTTGGCGAAAATACATATTTTGCAGTTGT
>CAYXPV010000110.1:0-6238 GCA_964467285.1 uncultured Oscillospiraceae bacterium | reverse complement strand
TTATGATAAGTAAATAAAAAGTGTTTTAATTAGTCAAGTATAAATTAGTCATTTATACTTGACTAATTTATGAACAAAGCAAAAAAGATTGCTTCGCAAATTGAAGCAATCTTTTTTGCTATCGTATAACAAACCCATTTTCCGCTTTTTCCAAAACACCGTGCCAGGTGCATACGGTATTCCAGTCTATATCCTTTTCATCATAATCCCAACCGTGGAAGAAAATGTGGGTTGCATCTTCTTCACAAATTATGGAAGCGTGTCCGCCGCCTTTTGCCACATTATCGGGCAAAAGCTGCACAGGCTTTGCGTGCTTTTTCCAGTTGTTTTTATTTAAGGGGTTGTCACCTGTAAGTTCAAGCAATGCTATGCAGTAGCCTTCGCACATTGAGCTTGAAGCAGAGTAGGAAACATATGTTTTTCCATCCATTGTAAATGCAAAAGGTCCTTCGTTAATAAGGGGCGAATTTACTTCCCATTCACGGTGCACAAGCTCCCAATCAAGCTCCGGTGAGGATATCATAAATCTTTCCGTGCATAGCTCTGTCGGGCTTTTCATTTTTGCAATATAAAGGTTCTGACACACATTTTCATAGCCTTCCCAGCCTGCCCATATAAAGTAAAGTTCCCCTTTATACTTCATTACAGTACCATCTATTGCCCATCTGTCTGTTGTATCGCATATCTTGCCCAAAAGGGTGTAAGGCTCCATGGGATTTGAGGAGTCGTTTCCAAGAACACACATTCTGTGGTTGTCGTTGTTGCCGTCGTCGCATGCAACGTAGATATAGCATTTTCCGTCGATTATGTGAAGCTCCGGTGCCCACAGCTCTTTCGAAAACTCTGACCCGGGCTCGGGTGTATATATAACCTTTGCTTCGGCTGTTTTTAATTCTTCAATGGTTTTTCCCCGAGATATTGACACGGATTCGGTGTCCTTCGTAAAGCATCTGTAGTACATTCCGTTGTGCTTCGTTACAAAGGGGTCTCTTGCAGAGAAATCATAGGTTTTGTTGATTATTATTTCCATGGCTTATTCTCCTGTTGTGCGTGTTATTTCTGTGCCCAGCTTGATGGGGTATTTCCCATTACAAAGTGGAGATTGCCGCCTTCAAGTATCTGTGAGTGGGTAAGCTTACATTCATTAAGGGGTTTTCCCTGCCACAAAGCAGATTGCACATAAATGTTGCCCTCGCCGGTGTTTTCGCCCGTTACGGTAAACTTTTTGCCGTTACCGAGGCGGAAGGTTATTTCCTTAACCCTTGTTCCGTGGAGATAGTAGTTTTCCGTAGTAGCAAAGGGGAAGAATCCGCACATAAGGAACACATAATATGACGACATACCGCCGTTGTCCTCATCACCGGGATAGTCATCGGGCAGAGAGAAGCGTTTAATTACCCTGTCTATTACCTCTGCCGCCAGGTCGGGGCGACGGATTTCATCTGTGCAGAAAAGCCAGGGTATCTGGAACGATGGTTCATTTGTAAAGTTAAGGTAGCCTTCGGCACCTTCGTCATCGTTAAAATAATTTACGCTGTGGTCACAAGCCCATTTGAGTCTTTCTATAAAGGTTTCCCTGCCGCCCATACTTTCTACAAGCCCCGGTACATCGTTGTAGTTAATGTAGCTTGCATCCCAGGCAGTTGCCTCGTAGAAGTGGGTGTTGTAGCCCTTGTGAGCATCAAAGCCTTCCTCAAAGCTTCCGTCCTCGTTGGGACTTTGGGGGAATCCTTTAAAGCCTTCGCTTTCAAGGCTTTCATTCCACACGTTCAGGCGGTTTTGAGAACGCTTTTCGTACTTCTCGTATTCTTCCTTAGTGCCAAGTTCTTTTGCAATATTGGCTATTGCCTTGTCATTAAATGCAAAGCCCAGAGTTGCCGCACCGGATTTAAAGCGGAAGCTGTAGGGCTTGCCCGTAACCGTTACGGCATTGTTTGTGGCAAAGCCTTTTTCTATGTATTCCGGTGAACGCATCTTTTCGGCACTTTTAAGAAGAACCTCGTAGGCATCTTCCCACGTATATTTGTGGAGTTTAATTCCCTTAAGGTATGCATCGGCTATGGCGTTGTCTATGTCATTGCCGCCCTGACCTGCCAGAAATTCCTTTCCCGATACAAATTCATCGGATATTACTATGCCGTTTCCTTCTTTTTCGTTGATGTTTGCTCTTTCAATGAAGGAGTCCACAAGGGATGCCATTTTCTCGGGATACAGCAGGGAGTACATGGGAAATACTGTTTTCCAGGTATCCCACACGGTGTGAAAATCATCCCACAAGCCGTGGTCATCTGTTCTGTCCCTGGGTTGAATGTTCATGTGGCACATTGCCGTGTAGAATTTTTTAAGAAGGGTTTCATCCTTTGTTTTAAGTTCCACTACTCCCAATGTATTGTTCCATTTCTTTACTGCGTTTTCCTTTACTTTGGCATAGTCAAAGTCCGGTATCTCGCTGTCAAGAAAGCTCTTGGCTTTTTCCGCACTTACAAAGGATATGGCAATTTTAGCGTTGACAGAGGCTCCGTCTTTTAACTTTATGTATGCTCCAAGTCTTGAAAAGTCATCTATCTGTACAGTTGTTTTTTTAGTAATTTCAAAAATTTCTTCGCCCTTAAATATACCTATTTCCTCAAAATCTGCATCAAATTCCATATGAAAATAAATATTCCAGTCTATTCTGCTCCAGTTACCTGTGCAAAGACCTCCGCCGGATATGGTTTTATTTTCGGGGTCGACAGTTATAAATCCGCTTTTTATGCAAGCATCAACATCAAGCTTGTGTGCCGCATCCATAATGAGATATGAATTTTGGCTTTTGGGGTATTCAATATGGTATATTGCAGAATGTTTTTCGGGAGTTACTTTTGTTTTAATGCCGTTTTCAAGTTCCACGGAATATTCGTAGCACCTGCCTTTTTCACTTCCGCTTTTTGCATAGGAAGCTCTTTTTTCTCTTGATAGTTCAAGGGAATCCGTCGGGCAGATGAGGAAGTTGCCGTAGCACTTCACACCGCCTGCACCGGTTGTATAAAGCTGACCGAAACCCACTATGGGTTGATTTCTTAAATAACCTCCGCAGTCTGCCTCAAGCGTTTCCGGCCCCGGATGTATCGAACCGGAAGGCAGGGTAGTACCTACTGCACAAGCACTTCCTGCACCAATCAGAGTGTCTGTGTATTCCGAAGGGGCAAAGCTCACCGGATTCTCATTGGCGCAATAGCCGTCTTTATAAAATTTTTCCATTGATTTACGTATTTTCATAGGGCACCTCATTTAATTTTAAAAAGCATTTTTAATGTATGTTCGCATTTTGGTGCTGTTTTGTAGTATGCGTGATACTGAGTCGGTCTTTCCACGTGGTACTCAATCGGCTCGCCTTCGTTTAAGGCTACATCGTATTTGTCGGTTATTTCCTTAAGCACAAGGTCACCCTGAAGTACGGTTATGTTAAGCTTTTTGCCCTTTCTTTCCAAGGTGAGAACACCGTCTTTTTCCGTAGGCTCCGAGAGGAAATGCAGGGGATATGTTACTTCCACTTCTTTGTCTGCTTTAACGTGGTCGGTTATTTCCACGACTTCATCTGTAAGGCAGATTTCCCTTTGCCACAATTTTATGTTGGGGTAGGCGCAACTCATATCAAGAAGCACAGTTTTGCTTTCTTTGTCAAGGCTTACTATTTTGCCCGAGGAATCCTTGCTGAAGGTGGGCTGACCTATGCCGTCAAAGAGCAGAGCGTTGTGGGCTTTGGTGGTGTTTGTCCATTCAAAGTGGTGCTTACCGCCAAACTTTCTGCCAAAATACCCGGAGGGACTTACAAGGCATACACCGCCGCAGAAAAGGGCAAAGGAGCCTTGGTCAGCATGTCTGTGGCTGTCGGAGCCAAAGCGTGATGCTCTGGCGAGAACGCATATATCGTCTTTGGAATTTAAATCCGTGTGAAGTGCCGCAAATCCTCCGTCGGGGAAGATTTCTGCATTTTCGGGTTCTTTTGCAAGGGTGTCCTCTGCCTTGGTTGCAGGAAGGAACAGGTCAAGAAGATGCAGCTTGTAGTATTCCTGCGAGGACAGGCTTTCCATCTGTTTTTTTGCATAATCCGAGCCGAATTTATCCGCATATACTCTGTATGGGTTCTGTGCATAAAATCCCGGAAATTCTTCGTTTTCCGCATCCATCCAGTATCCGTCGCCAAAGGGATGAATTTCGTGTCTGGGATTGCTAAAGTGTGCAAGATAGTTTGTATATCTGTGGTAGAATGGTCTTGCCATAAGACTTTTGCCCGAAAATCTCTCAACTGCAGAGAAGAAGGGTAAAAACCACTTGGTGTAGCTTGTGGAATAGAATGTACCCTCTGCCCATGAACCGTCATTTGAGCCGTAGAATGGGAATATACCGCAGTATATGTCAAGGGCGCACTTAAGCCACTCTGTAAGGGTTTCGTCACTTTCTGCCCCTGTACCTTTAAGCACCAGTGCCGCATCTCCCAAATACCCGGGGAGTCTGCCCACATGGGAGTCCGAGGGGTTTCGGGGATAATCTATTTTTTCTATTCTTGCTTTGCATTGCTTGGCATAGGTGGCTATGGTTTTTGCGCCGATTATTCTTTCTTCGTCGGTCAGTACATCGTATATCATATCGTATACCGACGGCAGACACCGTGAATTGCTAAGTCCTATTTCGTCACCGTATTTACTTAAGACGTTGCATATGCCGTCATGGTCCCATGTGCATATGTAGAGAAAAAGCTCTTTTGCCTTAAGTCCCGACTTGGTATCGCCCGTAAGTGCATGATAGGTTGCAAGGGCAACCAGGTCTCTGTCGCACACTTCGCGATAGAAGCCAAAGTATTCTCTGTAGGGCAGAGCTTTGGGGTTTTCAATATAGTTCGGCATTGGGGGAAGTTCCCTTTTAAGCGCCATGGCAACATTGTTTTTAAGAACGGAAAACTCTGTGCTTTTTTCTTCCGATAACCTTTGGGCATCATCCTTTAAAAACAGATGCCTCGGTCTTTTGTCCGGCACTCCGTCAAATATTTCCTTTGCCGTAGGTCGCAGAAATAAAAGGGCAGACTTATCCACGGTGAACTTGTACATTTCCCTCTTAAGCCCGGTGTCGGTTTCCACAGTCCAGTAGTAGTCCTCGGGTTTAAGAACGGTTTTTATTATGGCATATGTAAGCTCTGTAGTGATTTCTTCAACAAGACTTTTGCTTTTGTCATAAAGCTTAACCGTATATGTATTTGCACCTTCTGCCGGTACCCATATAAGGGTAGGGGGATTTTCAAAAATCACCTCACCGTTTTCCGGGAAGGGGAAGTTTTGGGTGTAGCTTGTTCTTTGTGTAGGAAAAATCATAATTATTCTCCTTTGGTGGGTAAATTTGGGTTTGTTGCTTTGTTTGAATGAGGCAGGTTTTAATAAAATGTCAATTTGAATTCTACAAATCCGCCAAAGCGGATTCGCACCTCACCTATTCACTATTCCATATTACTTATTACCTATCGAAATTAGTCAGCGACAAAATTCGATGTTTATTTCTCCCATACATACTTACCCGTTTCGGGTTCTATATATCCAATCTTCTTTGCCGGCACACCTGCCATTATGGAGTAAGGCTCTGTGCTTTTTGTTACAACCGAACCTGCACAGCAAAGAGTGCATTTTCCCATCTTTACGCCGCCTGTTACGGTCACGTTGGAGGCAAGCCAACAGCCGTCGCCTATTACTATGGAGTCGTCGCCGTCGCCCTCGGTTCTTGCAGAGAAAAAGTCTGTTTCGGGGCTGTATTTGTGGTTGCCTGCCACAACGGAGCAATGAGGGCCTATGAGTATGTTTTTGCCCAAAGTAACATTTCCGTTCACATAGGAGTACAAACCAATGTAGGCATTTTCGCCTATTTGGTCAAGAGGAATTCTTACGCTTGCACCCATGGCAATTTTTACACCTTTTGCAGGTACACCCAGGATTTCGGCACGCATTAAATCGTATTCTGCACCGTTGGTCATAATGGTATATTCAGTAAGCTTTTTAAATTCTTCTTCGGTAAATTGGGGTTTCTTGATTTCCATAATTTTTCTCCTGTAATTCATAGCATAAAATGAGCATTTATTATAATTATATACTATCATAAATTATTAATTAAATCAATCCCCCGATGTATTGATTTTTTTAACCAAATGTTATATAATAAGTACATATATTTCATAATTGAAAAGGTGACAGAATATGAACAATCAAAGAGAAAA
>CAYXPV010000109.1:0-6250 GCA_964467285.1 uncultured Oscillospiraceae bacterium | reverse complement strand
GGTACTTTTACAATCACCTAATGTATTTTTGTCTTAACAATTTTACAAAAGTAACTGTTTGGTTACTTTTCAAATATACTATACTACATTGAGTCCAAAAAGTCAATACGGATAATTACTTTAAAATGTAATTTAATATCATATCCGTAACGCTTGCCAGACGAAGCTCAAGCTCCTCGGGATTAAAGAAGTCAATGTTCATTATGTCGGTCATCGTATAAACATTGGAAAAACAAGAGAAACAGAACATATTTATAGATATGATAATTTCTCTTATGTTAATATTTTCCTTAAATATACCTTCCTTGATACCCTGTGCAAGAACTTTTTGAAGAACCTTTACGGATGCGTTCTTTATGGTTGATGCGTTGGAGAGTCGCATATATTTGGCTTCGTTTAAGTTCTCCCACATTACCATTTTTATAAAGGTGGGGTTGTCTTTTAAGAAGTTAAAAAGAAGCTTTATATACAGGCGCACCGTTGCATCGGGAGTTAAATCCTTAGCAAGTAGCTGTTCCTCCGTTATGGAGAGCTTGCTGTACACGCTGTCAAGAACTGCGGTATACAGCCCTTCCTTACTGCCGAAGTGAGCATAAATCATACGTTTGTTGCATCCGGCAGCTTCTGCGATTTCGTCAATGCGCGCTCCGTAGAGACCTTTTTGGGAGAATATCTCTTCTGCCGCAGACAGTATATTGTTTTGTGTAATTATACCTTTTTTCATTCCATCACTTCATTATAATCTTGCTATGCCTGTTTTTCTTGCAGCTTCTGCTACTGCCTTTGCCACAGCAGGACCAACTCTTTCGTCAAATGCCGCAGGGATAATGTAGTCTTCGTTGAGTTCTTCATCTGTTATAAGACCTGCTATAGCATAGGATGCCGCCATCTTCATTTCATCATTGATGTCACTAGCTCTTACATCAAGGGCACCTCTGAATATACCGGGGAAGCAAAGTACGTTGTTTATCTGGTTCTTGTAGTCGGAACGACCTGTACCTACAACTTTTGCACCGCCTTCTTTAGCTTCGTCGGGGAAGATTTCGGGGGTGGGGTTTGCCATTGCAAATACAATGGGGTCTTTTGCCATGGTAGCTACCATTTCTTTTGTTACGAGTTTGGGAGCAGATACACCGATAAATACGTCGGCACCCTTCATAGCATCTGCAAGATTACCCATAATGTGTTCGGGGTTGGTTTTCTTTGCAAGCTCAGCGTGTGCAGGGCTTAAGTCCATACCTTCGCAGATTACGCCGAATCTGTCTACCATTACAAGGTTCTTTACACCAAGCTTCATTATGTGGTTACCGATTGCAGTTCCGGCACTTCCTGCACCGTTAATTACAACCTTGATTTCGCTTATATCCTTCTTAACAACCTTAAGAGCGTTAAGCATAGCAGCAGCAACTACGATAGCTGTGCCGTACTGGTCATCGTGGAATACGGGAATGTCGCAGATTTCACGAAGCTTGTTTTCTATCTCAAAGCATCTGGGAGCTGCAATATCTTCAAGGTTAATACCGCCGAAGCTTCCGGAAAGGAGATATACCGTTCTTACAAATTCGTCAACATCCTGAGTCTTGATGCAAAGGGGGAACGCATCAACATCGGCAAATGCTTTAAAGAGTGCGCACTTACCCTCCATAACGGGCATACCTGCTTCAGGACCTATGTCACCAAGACCGAGAACGGCACTACCGTCTGTAATTACCGCAACAAGGTTGTGACGTCTTGTAAGCTCAAAGGATTTGGAAAGATCCTTCTGAATTTCAAGACAGGGCTCTGCAACACCGGGGGTGTATGCTAAAGAGAGGTCCGTTGCATCCTTGAGAGGTGCTCTTGAAATAACCTCAATCTTGCCTCCCCATTCCTTGTGAAGTTCCAATGCTTTTTGTTTGATATCCATTTTTTTATCCTCCTTATAGAAAAATAATAAATTACGATTTTTGTAAAGCATAAAAGCTTATACTTATACAAATTCATTATAGCACACCAAAATGGCAAATAGCAAGTATTTTGGTAAATAAATGGTTACTTTAAGTGTCAAGTATTCATATGCTAAATATGGTTGTGCAAAGACAATTAGGAGAAATGGCAATTTTGTTTTGAAAATGAATACGAAACTTACTTCCATTTACCCTGAATGTATGGTAGAATAAACTTGCGTATTTATTTGTAGGTTGGAGGATTATAATGTTTACGGAAAAAATATTTACAACGGCAACAGATATCAGAAACCTCTTTAAGGGCTACGGTTCCTTTGGTGAATTAAATGGAAGTCTTGAAAGAAAAGGCAACAACATTTTTTGTAAAACCGACGATTATAAAATAGAATGCAGTTATGAAAAGGACGAGTACGGCGTTTTTTGCAGGAAGGATGTACTGACCAATACATCGGATAAGGATATAGATGTAAAGAGCTTAAAATCCCGTTTTGTGTTTGACGGGGGAGAGTATGAGGTATATACACAGTTTAACAACTGGCAGACGGAAAGTATGGGTGCCTGGCAGCCTCTTGTAACATCTGTAAGTGTTACAGGTGAAAGCTACAGAACCACAACAAATGCAACGCCTTTTATGGTGCTGTGGAACAAGCAGACAAACCGTGGTGCGGCTTTTCATCTTATGCCGAAAAGCGCCTGGGAAATAAAGGTTTCCAGAGTAAGAAGCACAAACAAGAACAGCGTTGTTACTCTGGACCTTGGCATAGTTGATTATAACTTCGAAATGACACTTTCTCCCGGGGAAACCATTGAAATGCCGGAAATTATTTGCTATGAAGTAAGAAACAAGCTTGATATGGATTGCTACAAGCTCCATAACTATATGCACAGCAAATATCCCCGCAGACTTATGCCCGTAATCTACGATACATGGATGTACAAATTCGATTACATAACTTATGAAAATGTGGCTTCGCAGATAGAGCTTGCCGCAGCTTTGGGAATTGAATATTTCTTTATTGATGCAGGCTGGTTCGGCAAAGGTGATGCCTGGTCGGAAAGTGTTGGTGACTGGGAGGAAAATACAACCTCAAAGCTTTGCGGCAGAATGAAGGATATTGCCGACGAAGTCAGAAAAAACGGTATGAAGTTCGGCCTGTGGCTTGAACCGGAACGTGCTTCCAAGGCATCCGATTCCGTTAAGAAACACCCGGAGTACTATATGGACAGCGACATAGAGGATGGTGTATGCCTCTTTGATTTTGCGAATGAAGAAGCAAGAGAGTGGATGCTTGGGCTTATAGACAATCTCATCGGGCGTTACGGCATTGAATATATCAAGGACGATTGCAACGCGGATATGTACTTTGACCCGAGAGGATGCGCTTTCTTAAAGTACCATGAGGGTCAACACAAATTTGTTGAAGAGCTTCGCAGACGGCATCCGGATTTTTATCTTTCAAGCTGTGCCTCCGGTGGACACAGATTGGAGCTTGGTAACTATACCCGCTTTGACAGTTCATGGCCAAGCGACAACGAAAATCCCTATTCCGAGATGCGTATTTATAAGGACACCATACTGAGGCTTCCCCCTCAGGCTATGGAGCGTTGGGTTGCGGTTCACTCCCTTTTGGGATTTGAAGATTTTTATGAGCCCTTTAAAGAATGCAATGACGGAAATTGCGAGAGAATGGTTGCCTGCGGAGATGCCAGTTGGAAACATATCGTAGGTGTTCATCAAAGCTTCCTCGAGGGCTATATGACTTGCGGTCCCGTAGGATTCAGCTGTGATTTGTCAAAATTATCGGAGAAAGCAACAGCAGATTTCAAAGCCTATATCGGAAAGTTTAAATCAAACCGCGATTTCTGGAAGAAAGCCGTTGCCAGAATCCTTTGCGATACGCCAACGGTTACAACATTCCAGTACAGCGATATGGCACTTTCAAAGGCTGTAATACAGGTATTTACCCACGAATTGATTCAAGAGAATGTTATTGTTATTCCTGTGCTTGACGAAAGCAAGAACTATCGCATAAACGGCGGAGAAATCAAGATAGGAAAAGAAATAATGGATGACGGTATTACGCTTAACCCGGGGCATCTTTTTGACAGTTGGCATAATATGTTTGAAATTGAAATTACCGAGGTTTGATACCTCGGTAATTTAATGCAAAATAATGTTGATTAAAGTTAAAAAAGATATTGTATTTTAGTCACTATTGTGTTATAATTAACCGAATATACATATGGAGTGATAAGAATGATACAGGCAATTTACGAAGTTCAGGAAAATATCCGTATTGCCAAAGATATTTACAAGATGATTCTTCTTGGCGACACCACGGATATAACCAAGCCGGGACAGTTTATTAACCTTCAGCTTGAAGGAAAGTTTCTGCGCCGTCCCATATCTGTGTGCGACTATGACGACAAGTCAATTACCATTATTTACAAGGTGGTAGGCGCAGGCACAGAGCAGATGGCAAAAATGCTCCCCGGTACAAAGATTGATATATTAATCGGACTTGGAAATGGTTTTGATACCTCCAAGTGCCGGGATAACGCTCTCCTTATTGGCGGCGGTGTAGGTGTACCCCCTATGTACAACCTTGCAAAGTGCCTCATTGCAGAGGGCAAAAAGGTAAGTGTAATCCTTGGTTTTAATTCCTCCGAGGATGTGTTCTATGAGGACGAGTTTAAAAAACTCGGTGCAGATGTGTATGTAGCAACTGCCGACGGCTCCTACGGCATAAAGGGCTTTGTAACCGATGTTATGAAGAATTTGAGCTATGACTATTTCTTCACCTGTGGTCCCGAGCCTATGTTTAAGGCTATAGAGAATATTGCAATCACAAGCGGTCAGTACAGCTTTGAGGAAAGAATGGGTTGCGGCTTTGGTGCGTGTATGGGTTGCAGCTGCAAAACCAAATACGGCTACAAGCGAATCTGCAAGGACGGACCCGTTATGGAAAGGGAGGAGATAATATGGTAGATACAAAAGTTACTTTAAGCGGTGTAGAGCTTACCAATCCCATTATCCCTGCCAGCGGTACCTTTGGTTTCGGTTATGAATTTGCAGAGCTTTACGATATAAATGTTTTGGGTTCCTTCTCTTTTAAGGGAACCACCAAAGAGCCACGTTTCGGTAACCCCACACCCCGTATTGCCGAGTGCAGTGAGGGTATGATTAACTCTGTGGGACTTCAGAACCCCGGCATAGACAAGGTTATTTCCGAAGAACTTCCCAAGCTGAAAAAGTGCTTTAATAAGCCTGTTGTAGCAAACATAAGCGGATTTTCCATTGAAGAGTACGCTTATTGCTGTGAAAGAATAGACAAAGAAGAACAGGTTGGTATAATCGAAGTAAACGTAAGCTGTCCCAACGTACACAACGGCGGTATGAGCTTCGGCACAGACCCTTCCTGTGCGGCGGCAGTTACCAAGGCAGTTAAGGCAGTAACCACAAAGCCTGTTTATATTAAATTAAGCCCCAACGTTACAGACATTGTTTCCATAGCAAAGGCTTGCGAGGAAGCAGGGGCAGACGGTATAAGCCTTATAAATACTCTTATGGGTATGAGGATAGATTTAAAGACCAAAAAGCCCGTAATCGCCAACAAAATGGGCGGTTTCTCGGGCAGAGCCATCTTCCCTGTAGCGGTAAGAATGGTTTATCAGGTTTATGAGGCAGTAAACATTCCTATCATCGGTATGGGTGGTGTATCATCGGCAGAGGATGTAATCGAAATAATGCTTGCAGGTGCTACAGGAGTTCAGGTTGGTGCGGAAAACCTCATTAACCCTTACGCGGCAAAGGAAATAGTTGAAGATTTGCCTCGTGTAATGGAAAAGTACGGTATTACAAGTTTAAAAGATATAATCGGAGGTGCTCACTAATGGGTAAGGATGTAATTATTGCTTGCGATTTTCCAAGCAAAGAAGCAACATTGGACTTTCTTGCAAAGTTCACAGAAGAAAAACCTTATGTTAAAATCGGTATGGAGCTCTTTTACGGAGCAGGCCCCGAAATCGTAAGAGAAATCAAGAAGATGGGACACAAAATCTTTTTGGATTTAAAGCTTCACGATATTCCCAACACAGTTAAAAAGGCTATGAGCGTTCTGTCGCATCTGGATGTAGATATGTGCAATCTTCATGCATCCGGTACTGTAGCTATGATGGAAGCGGCTATCGAAGGACTCACCCGTCCCGACGGTACAAGACCTCTTCTCATAGCTGTAACACAGCTTACTTCCACAAGCCAGGAAGCTATGGAAAATGACCTTTTAATCAAAGAAAATATTGCC
>CAYXPV010000108.1:0-6269 GCA_964467285.1 uncultured Oscillospiraceae bacterium | reverse complement strand
ATGCCGCAAAGGCTCTGGAAGGCTGTAACTACATAGCATTTGCTTCCGCTGCCGTAACCAATGCAACCCTTGAGTTCTATGTAGACAAGGATGTAGAGGTTAACGTGTTTGGTAATATAGCTCTTACCATAAGTGATGTAGACGGCGAAACTACAACTGCATGGGCAGATTCCTGCAAGGGAACATACTCTGTTAACAGAAGATACCAGAACTCAGTTGACGTTGTATCCGTTGCATGGCTTATGAAGGAAGGCGTACTCCGTCCCGAAGATGTAAGCTATCAGGCAAATCAGAATGTTAGGTATGATGCCGATGGTGATGGTGTGCTTGAATCTACCGAAAGCCTTAAGACACTTTATAACGCAGGAACACTTCCCGATGTAGTAACCGGTACAAATAAGAGTGCCTACTACATTGCAAGATACGATGTAATAAACTATCTTGTTGCCGAGTCGGGTTCCACCGCCGGCTGGGGCTTCGATGATGCCAAGGGACTTAAGGATATCCCCAACTCCATACTTCCTTACTACTACAGCGAAACCTATACATACGATGATCTTCTGGATATGTGGGATGATATTGAATATTCCTACGACAGACAGGAGCTTGTTGCAGACTTTACTGCGACCTCAACTATTGATGTAGTGGATATGCCTATGGAGGTTATATCCGGAACCCATAAGGGGGAAAAGGCTACCTACACAGGTACAATAACTGTTGGAGCAAATTTCCAGCCAAGAATTGTAGACTTCTTTGGTAACTCCATTGCTCCGGACAGAAACGGTGTTAAACTTAATGCAGATGGTACATTAAATAACGCCAACGGTACCGGTGCTCTTGTAAGCTATCCCGACGGCTTCGGTCTTGAGGATGCTACATATATCTGCTATCAGAACGGCTGGAACAATGATGACGGTTTCTGGTTTGGTAGTGAATCTTCCACCTGGTATACCAGCAAGAAGGGTAATCAGGTAGACCTCTGGAACAACAAGGGAACTGCGTACCCCTGGGCAAGCTTCAAGGTAAACAGAGCTGCAGAAGTGCTTATTTTTGCTACAAGCAATGTTCCTTATCTTGATGAAGCAGACAGCGGTTACACCAAGGTAACTCTCAACTCTGCCGATGATTATCTTAAGGGCATGAGAATTCTGCCCTCCAACACATATAATTTCCACATTATATACTCCAGAAAGTATAATGCAGGAGATGTTGTTGAGCTTAAAACTCCCAAGGCAAGCGGCGTACTTTACTGTGCATTTGTAAAGGAAGTTGATGATGCAGTAATTGATACATCCTTATCTTCAATCACAATAAACGGCACAGAGCTTGCAGACTTTGACCCCGAGGTTACTGAGTACACCTATGCACTTTCCGAAGAGGAAGCATTAAGTGTTACCGCTCCCGAAATCGTAGCTGCTGCTGCAGATTCCGATGCTGTAGTTTCCGTACGTAAGCCCGATTCCTTCCCCGGAAGCTCTGTTATTACAGTTAACCACCCCGCAGGCGGTACAAAGATTTACACCATTAACTACACAGAAAATTACGATTACATAACAAATGTTTCCTTCAGTGTAGAGGGCAAGACTCCCCAGTACTACAAGGGAGGAGTTGTTGTAGGTGACACAAGCTGGCTTGCTACAGATCGTCAGTATACCGGTGCATGGCACATTACAGCTATTAATGACCCTGCGCTTGTTGGTAACGACAAGATTATAGGTGCAGTTGACGGATACGTTTCCGGAACAAAGCTCAACTTTACTTTAAGAAGACCTGCAAGAATCAGAGTTCTCCTCAATAATTCAAGCACTACATGGAATGCAGCACTCCAGAGCGAAGGTTTTGTTGAGGATGCTGATAAGACAACAATCAGACTTGTTGCTTCGGCAGGTACCAATGTACGTAACTATATAAGAGTATTTACAGGCGAATTCAGCGCACAGGATATGTCCATAACCTTTGCAAAACCCGATATGCCTGCACTTTATGCAATTGAATATCTGCCTTTTGAGTAAGGTATGTAACCAAATTATCCCCGGAGTGAGATACTCCGGGGGTGACTTGGATTTTTGACTTTAATAACATAGAAATTGAAATATGGATTTTTTAACTTTGAATATAACAGACCATTTGGAATGTTCAAATATAAAGCCTTCTCCTTGGGAGGCAATGTCGTCAACTTAAGCAGAAATTATGTATGTCATTCTGAGAGAAGCCGTAGGCGAAGTCGAAGAATCTCCATTACAAGGAAGATTCTTCACTACGTTCAGAATGACAAAAACCTTAAGTTGACGACATTGCCTTGGGAGGAGAAGGGGGGACCGCATGCGGTGGATGAGGTGGCATGTTTTAAATACCAAACATGCTAACGATATATAATTAATAGGAATGGTTGAAGTGACCAATATTATTAAAAATCCAAAATTAAAACATAACGCACAAAACCTTCGTAAAGCAATGACTAAAGAAGAACGACATCTTTGGTATGATTTTTTGAAGAATTTGAATGTCACAATACATCGTCAAAAAGTAATTGGCAATTACATTGCAGATTTTTACTGTGCTTCAAAGAAGCTTGTAATAGAACTAGATGGCGGTCACCATTATGACGATAAAGAAATTATATATGATAACGAGAGAACTGCTTATTTTAAAAGTATAGGTATTTCGGTAATAAGATACACAAATACAGAAATTAATAAGAATTTTGAACAAGTATGTCTTGACATTCAGAGGTATTTAGAATAGGGAGTTTTTAACCCCTCATCAGTCACTGCGTGACAGCTTCCCCCAAGGGGGAAGCCAAAAGCCTTCTCCTTGGGAGGAGAAGGTGAGTTGCGAAGCAACTCGAATGAGGTGGTGTGCTTTAAAGCATACAGTAATTACACTTTGAAGTTTTTACCCCTCATCAGTCACCTTCGGTGACAGCTTCTCCCGAGGGAGAAGCCAAAAGCCTTCTCCTTGGGAGGAGAAGGGGGACCGCTTGCGGTGGATGAGGTGGTATTTTATCACATTTACCAAATATGAAAATAAAGGAGTATATAAAGCGAAATGCTTTTATATATAAACATCATTTTAAGAAATGAGGGATTCAACGATGAAATGCAGAAAACTACTATCTGCAGTGCTTGCACTTTGTATGTTGCTCACTTCTCTCGGTGCTCTTGCATCGGCAGATGAGGCAGTAACCTACGATTGCTCCGCCATAACATTTAGTTACGGCGAAGATGCGGCAAGCGCACTCGAGGGCGGCAAGACTCTTACCGCCAAGGTATCCGCCTCCAAAACAGGCGGAGAGCAAAATTTAACTTTTGCTATGTTTCTTTACAAAAACAACAAGCCTGTAGACGCGGACATATCCACAAAGCCTGTATCCGGCGAAAAAGTGGATTTTGATGTGTCTTTCACCACTCCTGCCGACGTTACGGGATGCTCCGTTGTTGTCTTTTTGTGGGATAGCTTAAAGGGTATGAATGCAATTTGCAATTCTGCTCTCTTCCCCCAAGGAAGCACCAAGCTTTCTGCCATTACAATTGACGGCGTAGCTCTTAACGGCTTTAAACCCGATGTATACGAGTATACATACGAGGTAGATGCCGCAAGAGAAAATGCTCCCGTTATAACCGCAAAGGCATTCGACGGCTCTGCAGTTGTTAATGTTAAAAACCCAACAGATTTCCCCGGAAAGTCTGTTGTTGAGGTCTGCCATCCCGGCGGAAGCAAGGCGGAATATACAATTTCCTACAATGCAAAAGGAAATACTCAGTTCCTCTCCGATCTCACAATGGGTTACGACGGCAAGCTTCCCGAAGCTTTCGGTGGCGGCGAAATAACCCACGCGGCAGAGTTTGCACCTGCAAGTCTTATGCCCGGCGAAGTTGGTTATCTTAGAAGAAGCTACAACATAACTACGGTAAATGACGAAAGACTCCTTGGAAAAGACCGTATTATCCAGAGCTTCTCTCTTACATCCGAGTCCAACGGTGGTCCCAAAAATGAAGTTGGAGCACTCCAGTCTACAGATACTTACCCCTGGATTAACTTTACCATTTCCAGAGGTGCTACAGTGCGTGTGCTTCTTTGCAATAACGACCAAAAGGCAAAGCTTACCGATGCAGGCTACAAGGAAGAAGTTTCCGACAATGCAAACGGCTTCTTCAATGTAACCGTAGGTACCATGAACAAGGCACATAAGTATATGTACTCCAAGCACTTTGAAGCAGGTACAAGAGTTTCCGTTCCCAACGTAGGCGAAGGTAACAACTCTGTATATACTGTTGTTGTTGACTATGACCCCTTCGGCTATGTTCCCGATGAAGAAGAACCCAATGAGCCTGATGTTCCTGTGGTTCCCGATGAACCCGAAGACGAAAGCTTACATCTTAAGTCTCTTACAGTAGATGGTATGGCTGTTGCAGGTTTTGATGCTAAAACCAATGAGTACACAGTAAACCTTACCAAAGCTCAGGCAAGCGCAAAGGATTACCCCGTTGTGGCTTATGAGCTTGCAGACGGAACATCTTCTGCGGTTGTAACCAATCCTACCGAATACCCCGGCAAGGTAACCGTTACAGTAACCAACGCAGAAACCGACACCAATACATATACCATAAACTATGCCATATCCTCCGAGCTTATAGCTATGAAGACCGATGTGGAAGGCAAGCTCCTTAACTATGTTCAGGGCGGTCTTACCTACGGCGGTGCAGTAGCTGCGGACAGAGACCCCAAGACAAGCTGGTATATAGATGAAGTAAACCTCGATTCCTTAGAGGGCAATACCACAATCTTCGGCGGTGTAAACTCTACTGCAGATGTAAGTGAATTTACTTTCAATCTTCCCAGAAAGGCTATCGTTAAGGTTATATACAATACAGCGGCAAATGCAAATATCATAGCCCCTGTATCCGAGCAGCTTAAGAATGCAGGCTTTACATACGAAAACGATACTTCTTACTATAAGATAGTTGTGTCCAATCATCAGAACACAACCAAGAGATACTACAGAATGATGCATTACAAGGAAATAGAAGCAGGGGAGCTTACCCTTCCTTACTGTATGCCCGAAATGCCCACTCTTGTAGCTATAGAATACCTCCCCTGGGGCAAAGACAGCTTTGGCAGCGAAGAACCCGACACACCTGTTGAACCTGAGGTGGACCCCGATGCAGGTATCAAGCTTGAATCCCTTAAAATAGACGGTGTTGAAGTTGCAAACTTTGATTCCGATACCACAGAATACACAGTAGCTCTTACCGATGCACAGCTTGCCTCGGCTGCAGCTCCCCGTGTTACATATAAGCTTATGGATAGTGCTTCCTCAGCTACCGTAACCAAGCCCGAAACCTTCCCCGGTAAGGCTACAGTTACCGTAACAGACGGCAGCAGTTCAAAGACTTATACCGTTACATACACCGCAGACGAAATGATTAAGGATATGTATGTGTTAAATGAAAATAACACCATATCCAAGGATTATACCGGTGGGGATGCCGATACGGTACTTTCCGGTACAACACTTCCCAAGTATGTAAGAGCAGGTCTTGTGGAATATACATCCAACCAGCCTATATACACCGACAGAAACGGTACAAGAGGAATTCACGACAAGAGCCTTGTTGGCAACGACGTAATCCTCACTCCCGTAAGCTGGTCACAGAATACAGCTATCAAGGCGGCATTCGGCGGCAATTACGCACTCGACTGGCTTAACTTCACAGTTAAGAGAGATGCGGTTGTAAAGGTGTTTACCGGTGGTGCTAACCCCAGTAACACCAATATTACAGATTACGGCTTTACCAAGTATACAAACGGTGTTATGGATGTAAATTGCTGTAATACAGCAAAGGTATACTTCTGTAACAAAATCAACGGCACGGTAGACAGATGCCAGAATACAATGTATACTAAGAGCTTTAATGCAGGGGACAAGGTAGTAATACCCAACTTTACCTTTGCAGACTACAGCTATTCCGTAGCAATTGAATACCCCGGTTGGGATGCCAATGAGGAAAAGTTTGTAGAAGTTAAGCTTGACGGCGTTTCTTACGACGAATTTGCTCCCGAAAATCTTACATATAATGTAGAACTTTCCTACGGTGCTTCTTATCCTGTAATAAGTGCAGAAGCACAGACTGCAGGTATTGAAGTATCTGTAACTCAGCCTTCCGCAGCAAATGACGGTGTAGGTAAGATTACAGTTACCGAAGACGAAGAGGAAACCGTATATACATTTAATGTTACACACCTTGATTATGTACTTTCCGAAGGTG
>CAYXPV010000107.1:0-6283 GCA_964467285.1 uncultured Oscillospiraceae bacterium | reverse complement strand
ACGGGAAGCGGAAACGTCCGGCTCCAGTCCGGCTTGATTTAAAAGATTGTTCAAGGCGTCTTGCTTTGTTTTATTCAGTTTTACAGGTATTTCAATATACATATCACAGGCACCCTTGAATGAATTTGTACAACTAATTATATCAACATTATAACTTAGGTAAAATGAAAAAGTAAAGGGAAAATGTAAAAATAATTGCTTTTTTCATAATTGTGTTATATAATATCCTTAAATTGAACTATAACTTTCATAAAAAAAACAGAATGAGAGGAGCAGTAAAAAGTATGGAACTTAAAACTTGTGCATCTGCGGGAACAATGGAATCCAGTGACGTTTATGTGGAAATCAGACCCGGTGATGACGGCATAAGAATAGAACTTGATTCTGTTGTAGAAAAACAGTTTGGCGAAAAAATAAGACAAACCGTCAGTGATGTTCTGACGCAAACAGGTATAGAGAATGCTGATGTGCGGATTGTGGACAGAGGAGCTCTTGAGTGTGTGCTTCGCGCAAGAGTCGAAACTGCAGTTCTGCGCGGATTGGAGGATATGTGATGCGTCGCAGTATGTTGTTTTTACCGGGAAATAATCCGAATATGCTTATAAACGGAAATTGCTTTGGCGCAGATGCGGTTATTTTTGATCTTGAGGACGCAGTTTCACCTCAGGAGAAGGATTCAGCCCGAATTCTTGTAAGAAATACTTTGCGTTATATGGATTTTTCTTGTTGCGAAAAAATTATCAGAATAAACTCTAACGATACGCCCTATTGGAAGGCAGACCTGGATACCTTGCTTCCCGAAAAGCCGGATCTTGTGTTACTTCCGAAAGCCTCTGTTGCAGATGATGTTCTGAGGGTTGATGAGTACATAACTCTTCTTGAGGAAAAACACGGTATGGAAAAGGGAACAGTTGGTATAATGGCACTTATTGAAAGTGCATTGGGCGTGGAAAATGCCTATAGCATTGCATCCTGCTCTAAGCGTGTAAAAGCTCTGTTTCTCGGAGCGGAGGATCTTACCGCAGACCTTCAGTGCAAGCGTACAAAAGAGGGCAGAGAGATAGAATACGCCAGAGCACGTCTGGTTGTTGCCGCTCGTGGGGCGGGGATAGATGTGTATGACACTCCCTTTACCGATGTAAATGACAGCGAGGGTGCCGAAGAAGATGCCATGACAGCAAAAAGCCTCGGATTTACGGGCAAAGCATCCATTTCACCCCGCCACGTTGGTATTATAAACGAAGTATTCAGCCCTACCTTGGCAGAAATTGACTATGCGTATGAGGTTCTGGATGCAATAAACCTTGCTGAAAAAATGGGCAAAGGTGCAATTGCATTACATGGAAAGATGATAGATGCTCCCATTGTTGCAAGAGCGGAAAGAACAATTTCTATGGCAAAAGCCTTAGGTCTGGACAGGAGGGATACAAATGAATAAAACAGTAAATTCTGTCCGCGAGGCAATTATTCTTTCCGGACTTAAGGATGGAATGACAGTTTCCTTTCATCACCACCTTCGTAACGGTGACTATGTTTTAAATATGGTTATGGAAGAAATAGCCAACCTGGGAATAAAAGATATAAAGGTTAATGCCAGCTCTCTTTTTGATGTGCATATGCCCCTTGTAAAGCATATAGAAAACAAGGTAGTGACCTCTGTTTCCGCAGACTATATTTCCTCGGGACTTGGCAGAGTTTTTTCTGAAGGAATAATGGAAAAACCCATAGAGTTTCGTACACACGGTGGACGTCCGGGGGATATTTCTACCGGAAAGACACCAATTGATGTTGCCTTTATTGCAGCCCCTACGGCTGACACTATGGGAAATTTTTCGGGCAAATACGGAAAATCCGCCTGCGGTAGCCTGGGCTATGCCTTTGCTGACGCCATGTATGCTGAAAAAACAGTGGTAATTACCGATAACCTTGTAGAATATCCAATGAATGATTGGTCTGTTTCCGAAGAGTATGTGGATTATGTGGTAAGTGTTGATGCCATTGGTGATCCCGACGGTATTGTTTCGGGAACAACCAGGATTACTCGTGACCCTGTCGGATTGATTATGGCTTCTCATGCGGCAAAGGTTATAGAGGCCTCGGGACTTCTGAAGGACGGCTTTTCGTTTCAGACAGGTGCCGGCGGTGCCTCCCTTGCTGCGGCAAAATTCTTGAAGGACATTATGCTGAAAAAAGGCATTGTCGGAAGCTTTGGTCTCGGCGGAATTACGGGATATATGGTGGATATGCTTAATGCAGGCTGCTTCCGCACTCTTCTTGACGTTCAATGTTTTGACCTTGCGGCGGTTGAGTCTATCAGAAATAACCCCGGTCATAAGGAGATTTCTGCCATGCAGTATGCTTCACCCAAAAGCAAAAGTGCGGCAGTAGACAGTCTTGATGTTGTTATTCTCGGTGCCACAGAAATAGATACCGATTTCAATGTAAATGTTCACACCGATTCAAACGGTTATATTATGGGCGGTTCGGGAGGACACAGTGATACTGCGGCAGGCTCGAAGCTTTCTATGATTATTGCCCCTATGTTCAGAGCAAGACTGCCCATTGTTACAGACCGTGTCAACTGTATATCTACCCCGGGCAAAGATATTGATGTTCTGGTTACACAGGGGGGAATTGCAGTAAATCCCAAGAATATTGAGCTTAAAGAACGCCTTATTGAGGCAAGGCTCCCTGTTATGGATATTAATGAACTTAAGGAAAAAACCGAGAGTATAACCGGCAAGCCTCAGAAGCTTCCCAAAGGCAACAAGGTTGTTGCACAGGTCATCGGAAGGGATGGCAATATTTTAGACAGAATATATAATGTACTGTAGGATAAAGGACGTGAAAATATTATGCGTGAAATTGATGCTTTGAAAATCACCGAGGTGATAAAAAGACTTTGTATCGAAGCCAATTGTCACCTGAGCAGTGATATTAAAGAACGTATAGAAACCTTTTATGAGGAAGAAAACTGGCCCGGAGCAAAGGAAATATTGGAGAGAATTATAGAAAATTACCGTATATCCGATGCCACCGATCAACCCGTATGTCAGGATACGGGTGTTGCCTGTGTTTTTCTTAAAGTCGGTCAGGACGTTCACATAAACGGCGATATTACCGATGCCGTAAATGAAGGTGTAAGACAGGGCTATGAAGAAGGCTACCTCAGAAAAAGCGTTGTTCGTGACCCCATTGACAGAGTGAACACGGGGGATAATACCCCTGCTATGATTTATTTTGAAATTGTACCGGGAGATAAAATCGAAGTTACGGTTGCACCTAAGGGTTTCGGCAGTGAAAATATGAGCAGAATTGCCATGCTTCGTCCCTCTGATGGCTTAAAGGGAGTAAAGGACTTTGTTGTAAAAACCGTTGAAGAAGCTGGTCCTAACCCTTGTCCGCCCGTAGTAGTGGGCGTGGGTATAGGCGGAACCTTCGACAAAGCCGCTTATCTTGCAAAGAAAGCACTTATCCGTCCCGTAAATGTGCCAAACGAGGATTCTTTCTATGCGGAGCTTGAAAAGGAATTGCTTCGGGAAATAAATAATCTCGGTGTAGGTCCCCAGGGCTTTGGCGGAAAGACAACGGCTCTGGCGGTAAATATCGAAAAGTTCCCAACGCATATTGCAGGTTTGCCTGTAGCAGTCAATATAAATTGCCATGTTACAAGACACTGTACGGAGGTGATATAAATGAGCATTTCC
The DNA here is from genome assembly GCA_964467285.1 of uncultured Oscillospiraceae bacterium. GTDB lineage: Bacteria > Bacillota > Clostridia > UMGS1810 > UMGS1810 > RGIG8748. The sequence continues at coordinate 2,576 of CAYXPV010000107.1, read as the reverse complement.
ATAAAAACGCCGCTTACCCGTGCTGATGCAGTAAAGCTAAAAGCAGGAGACAGTTGCCTGATTTCCGGAGTGATATATACTGCAAGGGATGCCGCTCATAAACGACTCTGCGAACTTATTGCCCAAGGCAAGGAGCTTCCGCTGGATATAAAAGACAGCATCATATATTTTGTAGGACCCACACCGGCAAAGCCCGGTCAGGCTATAGGCTCTGCAGGCCCCACAACCTCCTACAGAATGGATGCCTACAGCCCTGATTTGATTGCTGTGGGACAAACAGGAATGATAGGTAAAGGCAAAAGAGGCCCGGAAGTTATTGAAGCAATGAAAAAGTACGGCGCTGTGTATTTTGGTGCTATCGGCGGTTGCGGAGCGCTTCTTGGCAAGTGTGTAAAAAAAGCAGAGGTGATTGCTTACGACGACCTGGGTGCAGAAGCAATCCGAAGATTGGAAGTGGAAGATTTCCCTGTTGTTGTGGTAATAGACAGCAAAGGAAATAATCTTTATGAAACAGGCAGAAAGGAATATCTTGCATTTAACAACAAATAAAATTTTGTTGATTTTCTGTCACTTTATATATAAGGCAGTGTAAAAATGAGCTTTTACACTGCCTTTATTGTTGCAAATGGTATTGACAAATTTGTAAAAAATTATATAATTGTTATATAACAATTGTATGGAGGTGGATGATTATGAAATCCATGTACAAAGTAAATCCTAAGCTGGATATTCCCATATACAAGCAGCTTGTGGACGCAGTTTGCGTTGCCGTAAAAACCAAACAGCTTTCTCCGGGGCAACAACTTCCCACTGTATGTGAAATGACAGAAGAGGTCGGGGTTGCAAGAGGTACCGTAAAAAGAGCCTATGATGAGCTTGAACGTATCGGTATTATAGAAAAGGTGCAGGGCAGAGGTACTTTTGTAAAATATCATCCCGAAAATTCGGCAAGCAGGAAAGAGCAAGCCATGGCAGCCATTGATGAAATGCTGGAACGACTTGAAACTATGGGCTTGTCTGCCATGGAAATCGGTATATTTCTGGATCTTAAGCTTCGTCAGTACTCCCAGAAGGAAGCCCACGTGAAGGTTGCGGTAATTGAATGCAATCCCGAAAATATTTCTCAGATGTCCGAGCAGTTCAGACATATTCACGGAGTGGATCTGTATTCTTATACCATAGACAGCATAAAGCAGTATCCCTATAAACTGGGAGAGGATTTTGACCTTATTGTAACCACATCCCTTCACGCTCCGTACCTGGAAGGTATCGTGCCGGAGAAGAAAAAGCTTGCAAGGGTGGCACTGAGACTTTCCACAGGTTGCCTGTCTTCTCTGTTCAGGATACGCCGGGATGAAAAGGTAGGTATAGTGGGCTACAGTCCGCGTTTTTCCGAGCTTATATATGACACATGCAAAATGTATGTTGAGGATATGGATTTGTCTGAACCTTTTGTTGCAGGCGCCGATATGTCTCTGGAGAATTATCTGTCGGATAAGGACTGTGTGTTTGTTCCCAAAAATTACGATAAGTATTTTGATGCCGCACAAACCCGACAGATACTTTCCTTTAACGGCAACGTGGTGGAGTGCAATTATGAAATGGACGAGGGTTCGGTTCTTTATCTTGAAACCAAGATTAAGAAAATCCGCGATTCAAAAAAACTTTTGTAAAAATATGACATAATCTGATCTTTTTCTATTGACAAATGGTATATCACATTGTAATATATAGGTATATAACAATCATAGACTTGTCTGTGAAATAACAATATGAGGTATCAATATGAGTGATAAGAAAAAGGTTCTTGTAATTGGTGTTATCGGTGCAGACGTGCATGCTGTAGGTAACAAAATCTTGTATCATGCTTTCACCGAAGCCGGCTTTGAGGTTGTAAACCTCGGTGTTATGGTTTCTCAGGAAGAATATATTGCGGCAGCCATAGAGTCCGCCGCAGATGCCATTGTTGTATCTTCGCTTTACGGTCAGGGAGAGCTTGACTGCCGTGGTATGCGTGAAAAGTGCAACGAGGCAGGTCTTAAAGACATTCCTTTGCTTGTCGGCGGAAACATTGTTATAGGCAAACAGAAATTTGAAGACGTGGAAAAGCGCTTCAAGGCCATGGGCTTTGACCGTGCATTCCCTCCCGGAACATCTCCCGAAACCACTATTGAAGCTCTTCGTGAGCTCTTGGATATGGATGGTGACAATTAATGAGCAATGTTTTGCTGATTGATTTTGGAAGTACATATACCAAACTTACCGCGGTAGATACGGAAAAAGAAGAAATTCTCGGAACTTCATCGGCATATACAACCGTTCAGACCGACATAAACGATGGCCTTACGAAAGGTCTTCAACTGTTGGAGGAAAAGATTGGAAAAATAAGCTATGAAGCCTGCTATGCCTGTTCCTCGGCGGCAGGGGGATTGCGGATGGTTACAAGCGGACTTGTTCCTGAGCTTACCGGTGAAGCCGCCAAGCTTGCCGCTCTCGGAGCCGGTGCAAAGGCGGTGGGGATATATTCCTTTGAACTTACTCCCCGTGATATTGAAGAAATCCGGGAAATAAAACCG
>CAYXPV010000106.1:0-6301 GCA_964467285.1 uncultured Oscillospiraceae bacterium | reverse complement strand
TTTCTAAAATCTCCTGCTGTAATCATTATAAATTACCTCCGCTTAATTTTTATTATACATATACAGATATTGTACTAAATAATATGACATTTTTCAAGTGCTTTTTTAAAAAAACACCATTTTTTGCTATAATTCTATCAATTTTTTTGGAGAATTGGTAAGATTAAGCACTCCATCGTCCTTTATAACCACCAAATCTTCTATTCTGACACCGCAAAACTCGGGAATATATATGCCCGGTTCCACGGTTACAACATTATTTACCTTAAGGGGTTCGGAATTTCTGAAGGATAAAGTAGGACTTTCGTGGATGTCCAATCCTACCCCGTGACCAAGTGAATGACCGAATCTTCCTTTGTAGCTTATATCAATAATGCTTTGAGCGTTGTTGTGAACATCACAGGCTTTCACCCCTGCCTTAAGCATTTCAAGACAGGAAAGCTGTGCAGAAAGAACGGTATCATACACGTCCCTCATTTCCTTTGATGCCTTGCCTACGCACACGGTACGTGTCATATCGCTTGAATAGCCCTTGTATACGCAACCAAAATCAAGGACTACGAAATCCCCCGGGACTATGAGGCGTTCATCGGGCTCTGCGTGAGGCATTGCTCCGTGGGCTCCCGTGGCTACGATTGTATCGAAGCTTAAAGCTTCGGCACCGTTTCTGCGCATAAAGAACTCTATTTCCAAGGCAACGTCCCGTTCGCTTACGCCGGGTTTTACAAAGTCCAGAATATGAGCAAACGCCATATCCCCTATATGCTCTGCCATACGGATATTTTCGATTTCTTCTTCATCCTTTACGGCTCTCATATCATAAAGTGCATTGCCGAGGGGTACAAGATTTTTAAAATACTTTTTTAAATTTTCGTACCTTGAAAAGCCGATGCTTCTGTCCTCGAAACCGGTAGCCTCAAACTTTCCGAAAGCTTCCTCGGGAGCAAAATCGGCACTGTCATACACATCAAAGCCATCTGTCTGCTTCTGTGCTTGCTCTGTATAACGGAAATCCGTTATAATACAGCACTCGCTGTCTGTTACAAGCATATATCCTTCCCCGGTGTAACCGGAAAAGTACCGCATATTTTTGCGGTCGGTTATAACTACGCTGTCCATAGACTCTGACTTTATGTATTCTTTTAAATTAACTAACCTTTTATTCATATTAACCCTCATTTATTGCCGTATTTACATAAGTGTCTTACGGGGCACTCCGTGCATTTGGGGTTTCTGGCGGTGCATATGGCTCTGCCGTGATATACTACCTGATGGCAAAAATGCCCGGACGTTTTGGGATCAAGTATCTTTGAAAGTGCTTTTTCTATACGGACCGGGTCTGTATCATTTACAAAGCCGAAGCGGTTGGAAAGCCTTATGCAATGAGTGTCTACAACAATGGCAGGAAGTGAAAACACATCTCCCAGTATAAGATTTGCGGTTTTTCTGCCAACTCCTGCAAGAGCCGTCAATTCTTCCATTGTGGAAGGAAGCTTACCGCCGTGACGTTCTATAATCTGTTTTGAGGACTCTATGATGTTTTTTGCTTTGTTTCTGTAGAATCCGCAGGATTTGATGTAACCCTCAAGCTCCGCAAGGTCGGCATTAGCAAAATCTTCTACGGTTTTGTACCTTTCAAAAAGCGCCGGTGTTACAAGATTTACCCTGGCATCGGTACATTGTGCCGAAAGCTGAACCGCCACAAGGAGCTGATGCTCGGTTTTATAATCAAGAGAACATTTTGCATCCTTGTACACTTCGTCAAAAATCTTCTGTATTTCTAAAGCTCGTTCTTTTTTTGTCATAGCTACTCTACCTTGAACTCGATTTCAATTTCCTTCAGGTCGCCCTCAATACGAAGGGTTTCGGGAAGCTCCTCCAGTTTAACGGTAACCTTGTCACCGTCCTTTACATTACGGACATCTACTCTCTCGGTAACCACCTTTTCTACTGTAGCTAAGGCATTCTTACTGCCCATAAGCTTAACCTTTGAAGGGGTAGCCGTCGCCGTAACCTTTTTACCCCGGTTGGTCTTTTCGGAAGAAAGGTTTATGGATACAGGCACTTCCTTCATAAGAAGAATATTACACTTGATTTCAAGATAGGATATGTTTTTGGTTATACCATCTTCGGGAAGTTCATTACCGTCTTTATCCAGCAGAATTATCTTATATCTGCCGTTTACCGGGTCTGACTTATCGGTGATGTCTACAGTAACCCTGGCTTTCTTAACATTTTTTATAATACTTCTGGCACCGGTAATTCTCACGGTGTCCTTATTGTATTCAAGACTGTCGTAAATATAACCATCTTTAGGTACGCCCTTGGTGGTTACCTGAACAGCTATTTCCTCCGTTATTACATCATCCACATTGACCGTTATGCTGTAAGGGTCTTTGGATACAAGCTCCAGTCCGGAAACATTGAAAGATACATTTATGGGTAACTTATGCTGACCGGATGAGGTTATATTAGACATATCCACGGTACAGTTAATATCATTTTTTGTTATTTTGGCAATGAGGGTTCTCTTGCCTTTTATTTTGATATTTGCCGTCTGTACACCGGAGTCGGAAAGGACAAGTTTACCGTTTGAAAATTCCTCGGAATGCTTGGTATATGTAATAGGAACATTTTTGATAGTAGTTTCAAAAACAGGGCTTACCTGATAAACAACATATATCCATATGATAACGGCGCTTAAGAAAGAAATGGTGAGTGTAACCCAGTTTGCTTTTAAAAAGTTTTTCATTTCTTCTTCACCACCCAACCTGCAATTTTATTGATAAGCGGAATTTTCTGTACGGGGTTATCCTGCTCACTGTCATTACCGAGTTCTTTTATGATGAATGACTTAAGCTCCGCTGTGCTTATTGCCCTTCTGAGTTCTCCGTTAACAGCTATGGAAATCTTACCTGTTTCCTCAGATACGATTATGGACAGACAATCCGCCACCTCGGACACACCGATACCGGCTCTGTGCCTTGTACCCAGTTCCTTGGAAAAGTCATTATTCTGTGTAAGGGGTAAAAAGCACGCCGCAGCCTTGATTCTGTTTTCGCTGATAATGGTAGCTCCGTCGTGAAGTGGTGTGTTGGACATAAATATATTTACGAGAAGTTGCTCTGAAATATGCGCATCCAGCACTGTTCCCGACTTCATAATATCGCCCAGCTTGGTATTCCTTTCAAGGATTATGAGGGCACCGATTTTTCTGTCGGACATATACTTAGATGCTGCAGCAACATTTTCCGCAAGTTCCTTTATATCATCCGTTGTGCCGAAAAGCTGACTTGCCGCAGTTGTGTTACCAATCTTCTCCAAGGCACGTCTTAATTCCGGTTGGAACATTACTATGATGGCAAGAAGTCCCATCTGAAGGGTATTGTTGAGCAGAAAGCTTATGGCATTAAGTTCCATCCAATCTGCCACCTGAGCAAATACCACCAACGCTATAATACCTTTTAAAAGCTGTGCCGCCCTGGTTTCTTTTACCAGGCGTATACCTCCGTAAATAACAAGGGTAACAATGAGGATATCCAGAATATCTCTTACTCTGATAAGCATAAGATTCTGAATTAAAAAGGTCCAGAATTCACCCATTTTTTATCACGCCTTCCTGTTTTATAATGCAAGCTTAAATATATCTATAATTTCTTTTTTACCAAGTTCTGTATAATCGGGAAGTGTTCTTGTGCCGAAGAAGGTACATTTTTCTGCCATTTCTTCAATAGCTTCCTCGGTGGCATCAATATCCAGTTGACTGAGTCTTACGGGCATGCCGATGGACTCAAAGAAGTCTTCCGATGCCTTTATGCCCAAAAGTGCAATTTCTTCGTCGGATTTACCTTCGGGATTAACACCCCATACACTAACAGCAAGCTTTTTAAACCTGTCAACACGATACTTATATACAAACTTAGCCCATGCAGGGTATATAACTGCAAGCCCTGCACCGTGGGACACATTGTCGAACATACCGCTGAGTTCGTGTTCAAGCTGATGACAACCCATAAGGAAGGGTGTTCCCGCACCTGTGAGGTTGTTGTGAGAAAGGGAGCCTGCCCACATAAGGTTGGCTCTTGCTTCGTAATCCTCGGGGTTTGCCATTGCGGCCTTGCCTGCCTTTATGGTTGCACGAAGCACACCTTCCGCCATTTCGTCGGATATATCAAAAGGTTCGCCGGGTGTGAAATATCTTTCTAATGTGTGCATCATAATATCCACAATACCGCAGGCTGTCTGATAGGGATTTACACTGTAAGTAAGGCAAGGATTGCATATGGAGAAAAGAGGTCTGTTAAGGTCTGTGCCGAATCCCCTCTTAAGCCATCCGTCCTCGTTGGTAATAACGCAGGAATTACTCATTTCACTGCCCGATGCAGAAAGAGTAAGCACGGTACCTACGGGAAGTGCCTTTTCGGGTACTGCCTTTTTGGAAGGGAAATCCCAGGGGTCACCGTCATAGAGTGCGCCTATTGCTATAAGCTTGGAAGAGTCTATTGCACTTCCGCCGCCAACTGCAAGTACAAGCTCTGCGCCTGTTTCCTTGGCAAGCTTTACCCCCTCAACAACCATTGAAAGTTTGGGATTGGGTTCTACACCGCCAAGCTCTGCATATTCGATGCCGGCATTTTTAAGGGAAGTTACTATTTCATCATACAATCCGCTTTTTTTAATTGATGATTTACCGTAATGAAGAAGTATTCGGCTAAAGCCATAGCCTTTTATAATCTCTCCCACCTTTTTGTGGGTATCTTTTCCAAATATCATTCTGGTAGGTGTATAGAATTCAAAATTCTGCATTATTTTATCCCCTTTCGTTCCTATGTAAAGATGCTTCATAAAGCATAATTGAGCAAGCTATTGATACATTTAAGGACTCTGCGTTACCTGTCATCGGTATGGTAACTCTATGTGTGCAAAGTGTCTCGGTTTCCTCCGAGATGCCGTTGGCTTCGTTACCCATTACAATAACACATTTGTCCGAATATATAAACTTTTCGGAAGAGTCGGCTCCGCTTGGAAAAGTACCGATTATCTGAAAGCCCCGTTCTTTAAAGGACTTAAGCACTTCCCCTTCGTCAAAATAAAGATTTACGCTGAATATTCCGGACATTGTGGAGCGAAGCACCTTGGGGTTAAATACATCCACACAGCCCTTGGAAAGGACAATACCTTTTATGCCAAAGGCATCGGCACTGCGGATTATGGTACCCATATTGCCCGGGTCGGTAACGGAATCCAGATAAAGATACACACCCTCCGAGTAATCAATTGATTCGATGGGACAGTCTGTATACTCGGCAACAGCCAGAATCCCTTGGGAATTTACCGTTGACTTAAGCTCGTCAAAGAGTTTGTCCGGCAGAGAATACAAAGGAATATTGCCAAATCCTTCACCAACAGATTCCGCAAAGCTGTCGCTTACAAATATGTATTTGATATCTGCCCTGCCGTCCAAAGCATCACGGACTATACGCTCGCCTTCTATGATAAAGGTATTGGTCTTCTTACGTCCGCTTCTCGAAAGAAGCTTTTTGGTATTTTTAAATAATTGATTTGATGTACTTTCTATTCTCAGCATAATTACACCCTTAAAAAACATTACTATATTAATATATTATACATTAGCCGATACCTGTTTTGCAAGTATAAAAACAAAAACCACTATATTTCGATTTGAAATATAGTGGTAGTGTTTGCTATTTAACTATTAAAGAGCAGCATTAGCCTTTTCAACTAAAGCTGTGAAAGCTGTGGGATCTGCAATAGCAATCTCGGAAAGCATCTTTCTGTTCATGTTGATTTCAGCCTTCTTAAGACCGTTCATGAACTTGGAGTATGTTGTACCGTTGATTTTGCAAGCAGCACTGATTCTGGTAATCCAGAGTCTTCTAAAATCTCTCTTCTTCTGCTTTCTGCCGATGTATGCATAGGATAAGGACTTCATAACTGCCTGTTTTGCAGTTCTGAATAACTTACTCTTAGCACCTCTGTATCCTTTAGCGAGCTTTAAAACTCTCTTATGTCTCTTTCTTGTAGCCATAGCGCCTTTTACTCTAGCCATTTAAAACGCCTCCCTATTTTTTATTTATAAAGTATCAGTCTCTTGATTGTAGCTGCGTTTGCAGTTGAAGCATACGCCTGCTTTCTTAATGCTCTCTTTCTCTTAGTTGACTTCTTGGTTAAAATGTGTCTTCTGAAAGCCTGATTGAGCTTTACCTTACCCTTTTTTGTAAGATTGAATCTCTTTGCAGCACCTCTGTGAGTTTTGATTTTAGGCATTGCATTTACACTC
>CAYXPV010000105.1:0-6322 GCA_964467285.1 uncultured Oscillospiraceae bacterium | reverse complement strand
GGGCTGTTAAATATACCGTCGGAAAGTCTGTTCCTTTGGTGGGCGGTTTTCTTGCAGATTCTGCAGAGCTTATTGCGGCATCTGTAAACGTGTTCAAAAGTGCCTTCGGTACGGGAGGAATTATAGTTATTTTTTCTCTTTGCCTTGCACCTGTACTAAAACTGTTTGTTACGGGAACAATGCTGAAAATTGCTTCGGGGCTTATAGAGCCCTTTTGTGACGGCGGCATATGTGATACCGTGTATCAGGTGGGACAAACGGTAATTCATATAATGGTGGCGGTGATGCTTATGGCGGTAATGTTTATACTTGCTTTTTCGGTACTTCTTATTTGTGGAGGCAACGTATGAAGGAATATGTACTTTCGGTGGCTTTCGCCGTAATTATATGCCTTGGTGCAAATCTTCTTACCCCTACGGAAAAATACCGTGGTATTGTTAAAATTGTCTGTGGAGTATTTGTTGTGTCCGTAATTCTTTCTCCGATTAAAGCTTTGCTCACGGGGGATTTAGTTCCTGAAATAAGCTACGAAGATTTTAACGAAGATGAATTTAACGCCATTAGCAAAAATTCCGCCGAGAATTTCAAAAATAATATTTCAGAAAATGCCCGTGATATGCTTACTCTACGTATATCCAAGGAACTTTGCGACATTACGGGGCAAAAGGTAACCGCATATTTCACGGAAGATGCTTTATATGTTGAGGGAGTACCGGCAGAAGAAAAATCTGCCGTAGAAAAATATGTTTTGGAGCAGTACGGAGTTAAAACCGTATTTGAATAATCTATGGAGCTTAAATTTTTAAAAGACAAGAAAATTACATATCTGGTTTTGGCGCTGGCGGCAGGTATCCTTATGATTATACTTTCGGGAACCTTTACTCCGAAAAAAAGCGAGCCTTCTCCATCTCCTGAGACAGAAGACATCAAGCCGGATGCCGGTTATGTGGAAAAGAGGCTCGAAGAGATTATAGGAACCGTAAAGGGGGTTAGCGACGTTTCGGTGTTTATAACCTATGAAAACAACGGGGTTAAAAATACTGCTTTGATTACGGAGGACAACCGTTCCGAGGACGGACAAAAGAGTCAGTCGGTTCGCAAGGACAATGTGGTTATGTACAAGGATTCTTCCGGAGAAAAGCCCTTTGTAAAAGAGGAGATTCTTCCCGAGGTGAGGGGAGTTATAGTAACCGCTGTGGGAGTTTCCGACGAAAGGACAAAACTTCTCATAGCAGACGCCGTGGCATCGGCGGTGGGTGTTCCCATATATAAAGTAAAGGTTTTGCCGAAGAATTAAAATATATGTGCAAGGCAGAAAGGAAATTGGCTATGTTTATGGTATTTAAGAAAAAACAAATGATTTTGACAGCTCTTGTAATTATGTTGGGAGTTGCAGGGTATCTTAACTACAGGTACGATAAAGATACTACCCCTGAAATTGCAGAGGTAAAAACCGGTGACGTATCGGAACCGGAGGTGGGTGAAACCGTTATGGTATCCTCGGACAATGTACAGAATCCCCCGGAGGAAGATGATTACTTTGCAGCCCGGAGAATTGAACGGGATGCCGCAAGGCAAAAGGCAAGGGCAGAGCTTGAGGCAATTGCAGAGTCTCCCGATACCTCCGGAGAAGTAAAGGAGGAAACCCGTCGTAAGATTGGGGAACTTGCTTTAAATGAAGAAAAAGAGATTACTGCCGAAAACCTTCTTTCTGACAAGGGTTTTAAAGATACTTTGGTGTATATTACCCCGGAATCCGTTACGGTAACGGTAAGGCAAGATGCCTTAAGTCGGAGCGATACGGCAAAAATTGTCGACGTAATTTTTGAGCTGACTCAAAATAATAATATAAAAATAGTTGAAGTTGAGTAAATTTTGTGATATACTATATTCGGATGATGATATACAGAGATATTTTTGTAAGTCACGTTTTAAACAGGAGGTAATTACTATGAACGAAGTTAAAGAAATAGTAAACGGCAATATCAGAATATCCGATGAAGTAATCGTAACAATTGCTTCCGTTGCAGTTTCCGAAATCGAAGGCGTAAGCGGCACAGGCGGCGGATTTGTAGAAGGCATTGCACGTAAACTGGTTAAAAAGCCCCTTACCACAGGAATTAAGGCAAGCGTAGATGAGGAAACAACTTCCGTAGACATAAATATCGTTGTAAAATACGGAGTAAGAATTCCGGAAGTGGCATGGAACGTCCAGGATGCAGTTAAAAAAGAGGTAGAGCTTATGACAGGCCTTACCGTGGAAAAAGTTAATGTAAGAGTTGTGGGTATTGATATTCCCGATGATGAAGCTTCTTCCAAATCGAACAAAGACAGTACAAAAGGCGCTAAATAATTTTTGGGAAACCCGTCTTTTGCAGACGGGTTTTCTTTTACAAAAATTTACAGAGAGGAAAGATAAACCATGAGCAGAAAATTGGCACGAGAAAGTGCATTTAAGCTTATTTACCAGATACCCTTTCACGGTTCACTTCCCATAAGCGAGGTTGTGGAGAACTATTCCGTGTGTGAGGCAGACTACGCCAAGCTTAGCGAAAATGACCTCCGCTATGTTGACCTTTGCGTAAATTCCTGTTTTGATAACGTGGAAGAAATTGACACCAAAATAAGTGCTTCCTTAAAGAATTGGAGCATAGAGCGCCTTTCTAAGGTTAATCTTGCAATTTTAAGACTTTCCTTAAGCGAAATGACCTATGGCGATGTACCTTTTCAGGTATCTATAAACGAAGCGGTAGAGCTTGCCAAGAAATTCAGCGATGACGATGCCCCCGCTTTTGTTAACGGCGTTCTGGCAGATGTTATAAAATAATTTACGGTGATTATATGCATGTTGTTACAGTAGGTGAACTCAACAGCTACATCAAGCGGAAGTTCGACTCCGATGCCAACCTTTCGGGTATATGCATACGGGGCGAAATTTCAAATTTCAAGCATCACTATTCGGGCCATATGTATATGTCTTTAAAGGATGCCACAGGTTCCATAAAGGCAGTTATGTTTAAGAGTTCTGCGTCCGGTCTTAAGTTTGTACCCAAAGACGGTATGAGTATTCTTGCCGTAGGCAGGGTAAGTGTTTTTGAAAGGGACGGAGTCTATCAGCTTTACATAGATACTATGATTCCCGATGGGGTAGGTGCGCTTTATGCTGCATATGAACAGCTCAAAGCCGAACTGGAAGAGAAGGGATACTTCGATTCTTCACGGAAGAAGCCCATTCCTGCTTTCCCGGAGCGTATCGGTGTTGTTACGGCTTCTACAGGTGCGGCAGTAAGAGATATAATCAATATCATATCCCGCAGATATCCCTTGTGTGATATCCGCATATATCCTGCACAGGTGCAGGGTGTTGGTGCCAAGGAATCCATATGTGGCGGTATAGAGTATTTTAACGAAATAAACGGTGCCGATGTGCTTATAGTGGGCAGAGGCGGCGGCTCCATAGAGGACTTGTGGGCATTCAATGAAAGGGAAGTAGCCCTTGCAATATTCAATTCACAAATTCCTGTTATTTCCGCAGTCGGTCACGAAACGGACTTTACCATAGCGGATTTTGTGGCGGATTTAAGAGCTCCCACACCTTCGGCGGCGGCAGAACTTTCCACTCCCGATATAGAGGAACTTAAGATGTTTTTAAGTACTTCAAGGCAAAGACTTACTATGGCTTTGTCGGCTCTGGCAGATGCCAAGGAGCAAAGATTTAAGCTTGCATTGGCGTCTAAGGTTATGACAAACCCGTTAAGTCTTACGGAGGACCGTATGATAGCCCTTGACAACCTTACCCAAAGGATGACCGATGCGTACGGCGATTTTCTAAAAGACCTTACGGTAAAGCTGGGAGAGTATTCTTATAAGCTTGAAGCATTAAACCCCGTAAATGTTCTTTTAAGAGGCTACAGCGTGGCAAAGGGCAAGAAGGGATTAATAAAGAAGAAGTCCGATATCGGCAAGGGTGAGGAGTTTACCCTTACGGTGTCCGACGGCGATATAGAATGTATAACAAGGTGAGTGAAAAGTATGGCACAGAAAAAAACCTTCGAACAGAATATGGACGAGCTTGAAAAGATAATCAAAGACCTGGAAAGCGGAGAAGCCCCTCTCGATAAGTGCGTAGAGCTTTTTGAAAGCGGAGTTAAGCTTTCGGGCGAATGCGTCAGAATGATAGATGAAGCCCGTCAGAAAATAACACTTCTTACAGAAAAAGGAGAAACGGAATTTACTTCCGCAAAAGAAGATAATGAATAATTTTTCTACAGAATACCAGATAAGAATCAACAAAATAGATGAATACATGAAGGAAGCTTTAAAACCCTATTCCGACTGCGAAAAGGTGCTTTTTGACTCCATGAATTATGCTGTTTTCAACGGTGGTAAAAGAATACGCTCCATACTTTGTATGGAAACTGCCGCAATGCTTTCCGGCTCCGGTGAGGCAGCCTTGCCCTTTGCGGCGGCTATTGAGTTTATACACGCGTTTTCTCTCATTCACGATGACCTTCCCTGCATGGATAATGCCGACTTAAGACGCGGTATGCCAAGCTGTCACAAAAAGTACGGAGAGGCAATAGCACTTCTTGCAGGAGATGCACTCTTAAACACAGCCTTTGAGGTTATGATATCTCGCTGTAAGGAAGGCGGCACAGGTACAATTGAGGCTATGGAGTCCGTAGGCAGAGCTTGCGGTGTTCACGGTATGATAAACGGTCAGGTAAGGGATATCGAGCTTATGGCTTCCAAGGATGCCACCGAGGAAAAACTTATACACCTTATAGAGCAAAAGACCATGGCGCTGATGATGACAAGTGTGGAATGTGGTGCATATGTGTCCGGTGCCGATGAAGAAACAAGAAAAGAACTTGTGAAATTTGCATACAATATGGGCGTGGCTTTCCAGATAAGAGATGATTTTGAGGACGAAATCGAGGACGGCGAAGACGCACAGAACAGTCCCAACTTTATAAATACTTTGGGCAGAGAAAGAGCCTTTGCCGAGATGAACAGATATGCAGAGGAAGCGTTAAACATCATATCCCGTTATCCCAACAACGAATTTATAATGGGACTTATGGACTTCTTGTTTAAATAACTTAAGAAAAGAGAGTTTTGTTATGTCATTATTACAAGGGATTAATTCCCCGGATGATATTAAAAAACTGAATAATACACAACTTGAAGAACTAAGTAAGGAAATAAGAGAATTTCTTGTGGAAAATGTTATGCACAGCGGAGGACATCTGGCATCCAATTTGGGCGTTGTAGAACTTACAATTGCACTTGCAAAGATTTTTGATTTTCCCAAGGATAAGCTTGTGTTTGACGTAGGACATCAGTGCTATGTATACAAAATCCTTACCGGCAGAAGAGAGGGTTTTTCCAAATTAAGACATCTTGACGGAATATCCGGTTTTCCACGCAGAAACGAAAGTGAGTATGATGCTTTTGATGTGGGACATGCAGGTACTTCCGTTTCGGCAGCTGTAGGCATGGCAAGAGCCAGGGACCTTATGGGTGGCGATGAGCATATCATATCCCTGGTAGGGGACGGAGCCATTGCAAACGGAATGACCTTTGAAGCACTGAATGATGTAGGTCAGCGTAAAACCAAGATTATAATAATATTAAACGACAACGCCATGTCAATTCACAAGAATGTAGGCGGATTGTCCCTGCATCTTTCAAAACTTCGATTTACCAATAAATATCAGAAGTCCAAGGACGGAGTCCAGTATATACTTGAAAAATTCGGTAAACCGGGCAAAAAGCTTTCAAACGGTTTGCGAAGCCTGAAAGACCGAATCAAGTATGCGGCTATAGCGGCACCCCTTTTTGAGGATTTGGGCATTACATATATGGGTATAGTAAACGGCAACAGCATAAAAGAGGTTTCAAATGCTCTCCTGCGAGCTAAAAGGACAGACGGTCCTGTTATTATACATACCTATACAACCAAGGGGCTGGGTTTTCACGAAGCGGAAATAAATCCCAGTAAATTTCACGGTATAAGCAGTGAAAACGAGAGACGTATTAAAGGCGGTATGGGCTATGATGCGGCTTTCTCGGAAATTATAACCTCCCTTGCCCGGGACAACAGTAAACTCATTACGATTACTGCAGCTATGGCATCGGGTTGCGGACTTGTGGATTTTAGCGAAAAATACCCCGAAAGATTTTTTGACGTGGGTATAGCCGAGGAACACGCAGTTACCATGGCGGCAGGACTTTCCGTTGGGGGATATGTACCTGTGGTTTGTGTATATTCCACCTTCCTGCAAAGGTCATATGACCAGATAATCCACGATGTGTGTCT
>CAYXPV010000104.1:0-6342 GCA_964467285.1 uncultured Oscillospiraceae bacterium | reverse complement strand
TCCATTCCTTTTTGCGGTCTGCGCTTTTTTTACACCTCACCGACAAATGTCAATTCAGTTTCTACAGATAATACCCTGTATAACTTGCCGCATCCACAGAAAAAAGAACCATAAGGGGTGCCTTTTCCGTATCGTTACCCACAATGTACAAGGTATTGTATTTCCCGGGTAATACATTTTGATTGGGCATTACAAGTACTGCATTATTCCCTTTGGCATCAAAAAAGGAAAACTCATATTTCCCGGGTGATACACACATATATTTACTGAGTTCCAAATAATCTATATCTTCCAGTATTCTGTAACCGTTTGCGTTTATATCAAGATTTCCCGTCATCGGTGAAAGGTGACAAACTCTTAAGTGACCGTACTCGGTGTTTTTTCTGTCGGTAGGCTCCGAGATGCCGTATGCCATAGTACTGCCGTCGGAATGAACCGCAGCTACCGTATACACTTCACCCTGTTTAAAAGGTAAGGTCAACGTGGCAATTACATTATCTTTATCATCTGCTTTGGTAATTCTGAACTCGTTCATACCACGAGGAACCTTAACATAGCCCGAAAAGCAACCAAAGCCAAGGCTTGGTGATGCCAGGCTGTTTCCAAGATAAAAATCTGCTCCCGTAAGTGAGGGACAGGCATTTAAAAACCGAACATACGGATACATAAAGTTTTCTATACGGATATCATTCATAGTGTCAGTCCTTTCCTGTAATTCACTTACATTGTATTCATCAGAGCAAATTATGGTGACTAAAGTGTCGTAAGCTTTTTAACCATGGTTGTGAGATTGTTTAAAGATGCTTCTATTTTACTGAGACTTTGCAGTATATTATCCCTTTCCAGTTCAAGAACCTTTTTCTCGAACATATCTGTATATTTACGGGCAAAGCTTTCTGCTTCGTATCCAACGGGCATTGGCTTTTCGGGTTTTGGAGAATCCTTTGCTTCAAAGTTCCTGATGCTTTCAAAGGGAAGCATAAACCTTGTTATCGGATATGCATCAACGCTGTATTTTTCATTATAAGAGCGAACTTGCCATATGCCCGGGGTTTTACCTACGGATACAGGTCTTGACACATTAAGCATTTCATCGCTGTTTAACTTATAACAGACTCCTTTTTCTGCAATATGTAAGACAATTCCTTTATCTGCAGCATTAACAGAAAATTGAGAATCCTTATCCAGGGAAAAAATTCCTTTTTTTACCAAAGAATTATATGGTGTTGCCAGATTTAACCCGAAAACTTCACTCCCCTGTTCGCTGTAGGCAACAAAAAGCTTTTCGCCCCATAAAGTGCATTGTATTTTCCGGGGGTCACCATGACAGACCACGGCAGATGAACCGATAGATTTTTTTGAATAAATATACTTGCGGTACCGTATTTCGTTGTCGGTGGAATACACTATGTAAATATCGCCAAGCAAATCCTTGGTTATGTCATACGCAAATCGTTTGGAAACGGTATCTATAACCTTTGGTTCAAAAACTTCATCATCGGAAACCACCTGATGAATAAGATACTGTCTGCTTTTGAGGCAATAAAATACATGGTATCTTCCTTCGATATATAAACATCTTACAGAACATATTTTTCTGTCGGCATCCTTGGTTTCCATGAGAGTTCTCTCTCTTACGGTTTCGCCTGTTATACTGATATTTATTAAAGAACCGCGGAATGTGGTTGCAAAAATTTCCGTCCTGTCATCAGAAATACAAACTGCATCAAAGGAAGTAATATCACTGCATATTTTTTTCTTTTCGGACTCATTTTCTTTTTGCACAATATCCCCTGTTGATTCCAAAGAATATATTACATTTTTTCCATGGCTCAACATTAAAATAACATTCACATAAAACACCCCTTTCAAAATAAAACAATAAAGTTTATGATGTAATATTTATATGTAACAAATTTCACAAAATAACTTTTAACATATTGAAAAGGCTTCTTAATTGGTATATACTAAAAATTAATCCACAATATAATGAAAGGTCTGATTTGTATGAGTATAAAAAGTAAAGGAATCACGCTTTCACCCAAACTTTATTTTGTAGATGCGTTAAGCTCTATGGCTCTTGGGCTTTTTGCATCACTTCTGATAGGTACCATATTCGGTACTGTCGGAAAATATATTACATACGCACCCTTAAAGAACCTTTTTATGCAGATGCAAGCATACTGCACCGCCGCCCAGGGGCCTGCAATGGCAATGGCTATAGGACATACACTGGGTGCCAAAGGTCTCTTGCTTTTTTCCCTGTGTGCTGTAGGTGTTGCAGGAAACAGCCTCGGCGGTCCTTTGGGAACATACGTGTGCGTTCTTGTTGCAACCGAGCTTGGCAAGCTTGTATACAAATCAACTAAAATTGACATACTGGTTACACCCACATTCACCATTGCAATAGGTGTGGCAATGGCTCTTCTGGTAGGCCCCGGAATTTCACGTATAATGGGCTATCTCGGAAGCCTTATAATGACCTTTACCGACATGCATCCCATATTAATGGGCGCTCTTGTAGCCGTTGTCGTAGGTATTTGCCTCACTCTGCCCATAAGCTCTGCCGCCATATGTGCCTCCCTTGGTCTTGTGGGACTTGCCGGAGGTTCTGCCACAGCAGGCTGCTGTGCCCAGATGGTAGGCTTTGCGGTTATGAGTTTCAAGGCAAACCGTTGGTCGGGAATTATAGCTCAGGGACTTGGTACAAGCATGCTCCAGATGGGTAACATTGTGCGTAAGCCCGTAATATGGCTTCCCCCCACACTTGCATCTGCAGTAACCGGTGCGCTTTCTGCTGCAATATTCGGCATGAAAAACCATGTTGCAATAGCTTCAGGTATGGGAACCTGCGGTCTTGTAGGACCTATCGGTGTGCTGAGTACTGCAAATGTGGCTCCAAGCGATGTAGTAGCCATGATACTTATATGCTTTGTACTTCCCGGAGTACTTACATGGCTTATTGCTATGCCCTTTAAAAAAGCAGGAATCATAAAAGACAGCGACTTAAAACTTAATCTCTGATACCGACGAAAGGAAATGTATATGTCTAAAATACAAAACTTTTTGGCAATATCCGCTTGTAAAATGCTCATTAAGCTTGGAAAGCTTATGGGCAAAAAGGGCTCTTCTGCCCCCGGAAGTATTGCAATGAAAATAGCTCCGGGGCTTCTTAAAGACCTGGCAAAGCAAGTAAAAAAAGAAATAATAGTGGTGTGCGGTACCAACGGCAAAACCACTACAAACAACCTTATATACTCACTTTTCACAGAAAAAGGCAACAAGGTTGTGTGCAATAACGTTGGTGCAAATATGCTTCCGGGTGTTGCTTGCTCCTTTATATCCATGGCAACTTACGGAGGTAAGCTTGATGCGGACTATGCAGCCATAGAGTGTGACGAAGCCAGCCTTCGCCATGTGGTAAAGCACATAACTCCCCACAAAATAGTAGTAACCAATCTTTTCCGTGACCAGATGGACAGATACGGTGAAGTTGAAGATACTGCAAAGCTTTTGGAGGAAGGTATATGTCAGGTTCCCGACACTACTTTAGTGCTCAATGCCGATGACCCTTATGTAAGAAATCTTGGGTTAAACCGCAAAGCAATATACTACGGTGTAAGCGAAGACACAGGCTTAAACAAAGACGAAAGCCACGAAAATCAATTCTGCCTTAAATGCGGTGCAGACCTTAATTATGAGTACTATCACTATAATCAGCTTGGATATTACACCTGCCCCAAATGTGACTTCAAACGTCCTAACCCCAATTACAGCGCTACGAGAGTTGATGTGTCCGGCGGACTTAAGTTTGTAATGAGCTACAAGGGCATACAAAGAAAGTTCAATGTGAATTACAAGGGCTTTTACAACGTGTACAACATTTTGGCATCCTATGCGGTGTATGAAGATAACGGCGGTACAAGCGAAGAAGCACAAGAGATATTCAATGCTTACAAGCCTCAGATTGGCAGAATGGAAAGCTTTGCCATAGACGGCAAAGAAGTTACCTTAAACCTTGCCAAAAACCCTGCAGGCTTCAACCAAGCAATAGCTACTGTGTGTGCCGACAAAAGAGAGAAATCAGTACTTGTGGCAGTTAATGCCATGGCATCCGACGGTACAGATGTTTCCTGGCTTTGGGATGTGGATTTTGAAGCACTTAAGGACTCGGGCGTAGATAAGATATATGTATCGGGAGTACGCCGTGACGACCTGGCTCTTCGCCTTAAATACGCAGGTTTTGAAGATATCCGTATAATTGACATTACTTCGGAAAGTATAAAGAGCATTATTGATGAAAGCACCGGAGTTTCTTATCTGCTTGTTAACTACACGGTTCTCTTTGGCACACAGACTATACTTAAAGGATTGGAGGGCTGACATATGGAAATAACGTTGGCATATCTGTACCCGGATTTACTTAATCTCTACGGTGACAGTGGAAACATTACAGTCCTTGCAAAACGTCTGAAGGACAGAGGAATAAAAGCAATCATAAAGGAATATTCTCCGGAGGATGACATTGACTTTGAAAACACCGATATACTCTATATAGGCGGTGGTTCCGAAAGAAGCGAAGAACTGGCACTGAAAAGGCTTATGGAATTAAAAGACGAAATCAAAGCCTACGCAGAAAATGGCGGAGTAATCCTTGCCGTATGCTCGGGCTATGAAATGCTCGGCAAATATATTAAAAAACAGGACAAGAAGGAAGCTCTCGGAATTCTGGATATACACACAGAATACAGCAAAAAAAGAATGATTGGCGATGTAGTTTTGCAAAGTGAACTTTTCGGAACTGTAGCAGGCTTTGAAAACCGCTACGGGAGAGTAAGTTCTTCTCTTCCTGCACTTGGAAAAGTAAGCTTAAGTTCAAGCGGAAGAAATGATTCGGAAGGTGCAATATACAAAAATGTAATCGGAACCCACCTCCACGGACCTATTCTTCCCAAAAATCCCAAAATAGCTGATTACCTTATAAAACAGGCTTTGGAAAAGAAATACGGCAAGGCAGAATTAAAAGACCTTGACGATACATTGGAAAATAAGGCAAATGAATATATAGTAAATATGCTGAAGAAATAAAAACATAACCGCACAGGGCTTTATCCTTGTGCGGTTATGTTTTTATCATTACATATGCTTCTCTGTGCCGATATGGTTACAAGGGTGTCCCCAAGCTGAACAAGCACCGAGGAAAGAAGTGCAAGTTGTGAGTTTGTAAGATTGCACGCTATGGTGTTTGCTATTGTTGTAACCACTGCGGTAAGTTCACAGGAATTCACACTATCACCTCGGTATATAATATGCACTGTATATTATATACCGTGAACATTTTGGAGATTATACCATTCTCTGTTTCTTATTCCCCTCTTATTATCCTTCCCATTTCCTCGCTTACTATCCTGCGGTTATCATCATCCACAAGGCTGAAGCGGTTACCGTCATTGGGTGTGCTTAAATAATTCCATACGCTGTAAGGAATACCCCACTCTTTAAGAATGGATATCATATCTCTCATCCAGTTTTCGCGATATGTAATATTACAATGACGTATGGTGCCGAATTCTCCGCACCACAGTATTTTGTCGGGGTATCTTTCCTTAAAACGCTTTGCAGGCTCCATATATTTTTTAAGATACTCTTTGTCTATTCTGTCTATTTGAGCATAGGCGTTGTTATTGCCTATAAGACGGTGATAATCTCTGTAGCGTTCCATATCGTCTGAAGGGTATGGCATTTTTCGGTTATATAAAAGGGGATCCTCCATAAGTACTCCCTGTTGATGAGTAAATTCAAAGGGTGCATAGCAGTGGAAGGTATATATGATGTTTTCGTCATCGTACACCTTCATGCTGTCAAGTCCCGGAGGATTGTTGTAGTCAACGCCGCCTACAATAATGACACGGTCTTTGTTAAGTTTACGGATTGCATTTATTGTATTTTCGGCAACCACGTTCCAGCTTTCGGAAGAAGAACGGGCAACCTCATTTAAAATCTCAAAGAATACATCGTTATCTTCCGAGAAAACCTCTTCCATTTTAACCCAAGTAGCAATAAACCTCTCCTGCAAGGGCTTACTCTCCATAAGCTTTTCTTTTTCATCAATGTCACAGTAATTGCCTATTGCCTTGTGAAGATTAAGGACAAAGCGAAGGTTATACTTGCGGCACCAGGATGCGAATTTTTTAAGTATCTCTATAATATTTTCCCTGTAACAAAAAGGACTTTCCTCCACAACAAGCTGGTCAAAACCCAGACGGATATGGTCCATACCCAAAGATGCTATGTATTTTACATCATCTTCGGTAATATAGGTTTCAAAATGCTCCATATCTC
>CAYXPV010000103.1:0-6355 GCA_964467285.1 uncultured Oscillospiraceae bacterium | reverse complement strand
GAAGAAGAACCCGATTTTTGCCTAACGCAAAGTCGGGTTCTTCGACAGTCTGAGGAAAGCGGAATAACCGCTTTCCTACAAAAGATAAAAACTTGTCGATAGATGGAAATTAATTATATAATATCCTTCCATTTGACGTTCTGTGCATTTTTTACGCCCACATTATTTTTTTTCGGATATCATTGTACCTATACCATGGTCGGTAAAGATTTCCAAAAGTATTGAGTGAACAATTCTTCCGTCTATAATGTGAACACCCTTAACGCCGTTATCCACGGCTTCCTTACAACCTGTTACCTTGGGTATCATACCGCCGGTAATGGTTTCGTTTTCTATAAGTCCTTCCACTTCATCGGTATAGATGTGGTGAATAAGGTCGCTGTTTTTGTCGAGAACACCGCGTACATCGGTTAAGTACATAAGCTTTTCCGCCTGAAGTGCTTCCGCTACCGCAGATGCTACGGAATCGGCGTTTATGTTGTAGCTGTTGCCTTCGCTGTCTACACCGATGGGAGCTATTACGGGGATGTATTCATCATCTGTAAGCAAATCTATTACCTTGGTGTTTACCTTTACGATATCGCCAACGTAGCCTATATCCTTCTTTTCGCCGTCAACTTCCGTGTAGAGCTTCTGACATTTTATGAGGTTACCGTCAAGACCGCAAAGACCTATAGCTTTACCGCCTGCGTGATTAAGACGGGACACAATGTCCTTATTGGTTTTACCCACAAGTACCATCTGCGCAATGCCTACAGTTTCTTTATCGGTAACACGCAGACCGTTTACAAATTCGCTCTGAATGTTGTATGTTTTAAGAGCACTGGTAATGTCGGGGCCGCCGCCGTGTACCACTATGGGGTTGATACCTACGTACTTAAGAAGAGTGATATCGTCCATTACGGAGTTCTTCAAATCCTCGTTTATCATGGCATTACCGCCGTACTTGATAACGATTTTCTTCTTGTACAGCTTGCGTATGTAGGGAAGAGCCTCTATAAGTATATCGGCTTTCTTTATCATTGTTTCGATTGTATCATTTTTGTGTTGAAGACCACTCATTGGTAATTCTCCTTCAAATCTTATAAATTAAATCCGGGGTTATCTATACCGGTTTTCTCGTCGAAGCCCATCATAATGTTCATATTCTGTACAGCCTGACCTGCGGCACCCTTGTAGAGGTTGTCTATTACGGAAGATACTACAACTCTCTTTAATCTGTGATCTACCTTGAAGCCTATTTCCATAAAGTTGGAGCCTGCCACATTCTTTGTTTCGGGAAGTGAGCCGGGCTTGTGTACTCTTATAAAATATTCGTCCTTGTAAAACTCAGAGAAAATATTATAGATTTCCTCGTCGGATATATCCTCGGTAAGGTTTGCATAGCTTGTAGCAAGTATGCCTCTCTTCTGGGGAATAAGGTGGGGTGTGAAGGATACAAGTATTTCATCATTTGCCGCGTGTCCCAGCTCCTGTTCGATTTCGGAGGTGTGACGATGTGTGGCAATTTTGTATGCCTTGGAGTTCTCTGTGCATTCACAGAAGCTGTAAGGGAGCTTTTCTGTTCTTCCTGCACCGGACACACCGGACTTTGCATCAATTATAATGTTGTCGTGCTTTACCACGCCTGCCTTAAGGAGAGGGTAGAGAGCAAGTATGGAACAGGTTGTGTAGCAACCGGGATTACCTACTATGGTAGCATTCTTTATTTTATCTCTGTGAATTTCACAAAGACCGTATACAGCCTTTTCAAGTATTTCGGGAGCACAGTGTGGCTCGCCGTACCATTGTTCGTATACTTCCTTGGAGTCGTAGCGGAAGTCACCGCTTAAGTCTACTATCTTTATTCCCTTAGCGTATATTGCAGGAATTACTTCCTTGGATGCACCGTGGGGAAGTGCGGTAAAAACTATGTCGCAGTTTGCGGCAATATCGTCCACGTCAAGGTCCTCGCATACCATATCGCATACATTCTTAAATGCAGGGTATACGTCGGAAATCTTTTTGCCTACAAAGCTGTGGGAAATGAGCTTTGTTATTTTAACTTCGGGATGCTTTGTGAGTATTCTTACGGTTTCGATACCTGCGTAACCTGTAGCACCCAAAACACCAACTCTTATCATGATTTCATCTTCTTTCTAAAAAATATCTTACTTATTATATTACAATAAAGGCTGTTTGTCAAATAATATTTAAAATTAAACATCCCCACCCGTAAGCATTTTGGGGTGGGGACATATTTATCAGAATATAACTTCTATGGAAACGTCTTTCTTGCCTGCTGTAAGCTTTGCAGGTATAAAGTTGGATTCCAGCTTTTTGCCGTCTACCATTACCGCTTTTGCTCTTGCGTTTTCGTAGGGGAGAGAGGGGCATTTTACCTTGCAGAGAGTACCTCTGTACATTCTTTCCATGGTAAAGCCTTCCCAGCCATTTGGTATGCATGGGTCAATCACAATTCCGTCGTAGTCGGGGCGGAAACCAAGAATATACTGAGTGACTGCAAAATACATCCAGGATGCGGTACCTGTAAGCCAGGAGTTTGAACCTGCGCCAAATCTGGGGTGAGCAGGTCCCAGCATAGCAGAACCGTATACATAGGGTTCTGTAAGGGTTCTGTCGGATATATCGTTTCTTCTTGCAGGGAGCGATGCCTTGTATATGGTGAAGGCTTCGTCGTTTCTGCCAAGGATAGTTTCGGCAATTATAGCCCAGGTGTTTGCGTGGCAGAATACACCGCCGTTTTCCTTAACACCGTTACTCATTGCAAAAAAGCTCTTCTTTTCGGGAGCATACTTTGGTGATGCATTGGAGTGGGATATGAGTCCGAACTCGCAGAAAAGCTGCTTGAACACTTCGTCAAAGGCGGAGTTTGCTTCTTCCTTGGAGGGAAGTCTGGAGAGTACCGCCCAGGACTGGGGATTTAAGAACACGTTGTTGGTTTCGTCCTCTTGTGTGCCGAACTTTTCGCCGTTATCAAGGAAAGCACGAAGGAACCACTTACCGTCCCAAAGGGTGTGGTATTTTTCCTTGCACCAGTCGTAGTATTCCTCAGCCCACTTAAAGCTTTCGGTGTCCTTGGTAGCGGTAAAGAGCTGCTTTAATTCATAAAGGGCGTGGGAAAGCTGGAAGAACACAAAGCCCGACTCAGCCTTGCCGTCCTTGTGAATCCAAAATATACTGTCGTTCCAGTCATTGTTAAGAAACAGGGGTATGCCGTGAGCACCTAAGTGATTTCTTGTAAATTCAAGACCTCGCATAAGGTGGTCTTTTACCGTTCCTTCGCCGCCGTCCACAAAGGGTACAACCTCGTCAAGGAAGCCGTAGTCCCCGGTTTCTCTTATGTAGGTACATACTGAGAATATGGACCAGATGTGGTCATCGGAACGGTCGCCACCTCGGGATTCTTTGGTAGCAGGAAAGTAAAGGTCACGGGCGTTGCCGTCTTGACGCTGAATGGAAAGGAGAAGCTTTATTCTTTCCTTTGCCTTTTCGGGTATGGCATGCATTACGCCAAGTACGTCCTGCATACTGTCACGGAAGCCCCAACCGCGGACAATACCTCTTTCGTAGTAGGATATAAATCTTGACCAGTCAAAGGTCATCTTGCACTGGTATGCGTGCCAGATGTTTATCATCTTGTTTACATCTTCGTCGGGAGTGTTAATCTGACATTTTGTAATATGTGCTTCCCATTTTGCCTTGATGTCTTTGAGGGCGGCTTTTGCAAGTTCTGCATTGGTTGCTTCTTCCACAAGTGCTTTTGCATCGGCTTTGTTTCGTACCGTTCCCAAAGTTACTATAAAGTCTTTTTCTTCCTCTGCACCAAGAGTAAAGGAGGAGGACAAAGAACCGCAGAGATTGTCTGCATTTTCTTCGCTGTCTGTAAGGCTTCCTCTTTCAAGGGCTATGGGGTTCTGCTCGTTTCTGTATGCACCAAGGAAACGGTCTCTTGAACATTCAAAGCCGTCTGTGGGAAGGCTCATTCCCGTTACGCCGTATATAAGACCTGTGGTACACATTTCTGCCGCCGGGTCGGAGATTATTACGCCGTCCTTGTGCTCGGCAAGCATTTCGTATCTTGCCCATTCACAGGTAAGGTCAATGTTGGCATTCCAGTAGGAGAATTCCACATAGGAGAAGATTTTGAGCTTTCTTTCTCTGCCGGACACATTCTTAAGCTTGCAGCTCCACACTTCATAGTTTTTGCCTTCGGGTATAAAGTAGGTTGTTTCCGCTTCTATACCGCAGGTGCTTGTCTTGATGGTGGTGTAGCCGAGACCGTGTCTGCATTCGTAGAAGTCGGGCTGTTTCATTACCGGTTGCCAGGTGGCAGACCAATATTCGCCGGTTTCCATATCCTTTATATAGATGTATTTGCCCGGTCTGTCCATGGGCATGGTGTTGTAGCGATAACGGGTAATTCTTCTGTTGCCGGGGTCACCGTCAAAAGAAAGACCGCCTGCATTGTTGGAGATTATACAGCTGTAGCCGCCGTTTCCAAGGTAGTTGAACCAGGGGGTAGGGGTGTCGGGACGGGTTACAACGTATTCTTTGTTTTCTACATCAAAATAACCGTATTTCATTTTTCCATTTTCCTTTCAGCGTATTAGTATTCAAATACATGCACATTAAGGTTGGTGCTTTCTTTTCTGTGGGTAAGAAGCTTAAACTGGTAGGAACCTGTCACGGTTTCCTTAAGGCGTACCACTTCTTCGTGAGCAGGATTTTTACCTTTATATACACTGTAAAACTGTGTTCCGTTAAAGGCAAGAACCTCAAATTCTTCAATTCCGTCACCGCAGAATTTTATGGTGTTGTAGGGGAAGAGTCCGCCTATCTGCACAAGGAGTCCGTCGTCGTGATACTCGTAATTTACACTTGGGTTTGTGGCGATGTCGAACTTGTCGCCGGGTGCCACTCTTGTTTCTATGGGGGAATAGCCTGCCTCACGGAAGGAGTGGAGTCCCACCTCACGTATCAGGGGAATATCGGCAGAATTGGTAATTGTAATGCGGATTTTGTCGGAGATTACAGGTTCAAAGTGAACTGCTTTTTTAAATCCAACAGATTCTTTTTCTGCAATCTTTATCCATTTTCCGTCAATCTCAGCTTCTAAGGTAAATCCGCCGATTCTTACACCAAGCTCAACAACTTCGCCCATTATAAAGGTGTCGAACTTTCTTGCCTTTGGCAGGGTGATTTCAATTTGGGGTGCTTTGTCATCGTCAGAGGGAGCATAAAAGGTTTCAAAGTTTGGATTTAATACCTGTTCTGCACGGCATCCTTCGCATCTTTCACTTGTTGCCTTTGCTGTGCCTTCCAATGCAAAGTTTACGGAGAGGGCTTTGTTTACAATGTTGTGAGCTTCTATGGCGTTGGCACTGTCGAGCTCGTGGATAAGACCGCGCCTGTCCGGTGGAAAGTTAAGAAGCATAATGGCACTCTTGCCTATGGAGTCAAACCAAAGGTCCACAAGCTGCTTTGTAGACTTTACAAAGTAGTCCTGCTCTTTGTGGTAGAACCATCCGGGACGGATTGAAGTGTCTACTTCTGCAACTATAAATCTGTTTCCGCCTATCTTTCCACGGTTCATTTCAGGGGTGATTTCCTTTTCCACCGATATTGCATCAATGGTGGAGTAGTGGGGGTCCCCGGCGTGGCCGTGTTCGTTGCCCACCCAATGCATTTCCACATAGGGAGTGGAACCGAGGGAGCCGAATATTACTGCTTCGGGTTGCAGATTGCGGATGGTGTGTGCCCACATTCCCCAGTCGTAGGGAGTTTCCAAGCTGCCCGCGCCGTCCCACCACACTTCGTCTATTTTGCCGTAGTTCGAAAGGACTTCGGTAAGTTGATTGTTAAAGAATTTGCTGTATTCACTGCTGCCCCAGTATTGGGAGTTTCTGTCCCAGGGTGATATGTATATGCCTACTGCAACATCATATTCGTGGCAGGCATCGGTAAATTCACGGAGTATGTCGCCTTCGCCGTTTTTGTAGGGACTTTTGGCAACTGTGTGCTCTGTATATTTACTGGGCCACAGGCAGAATCCGTCGTGGTGCTTTACGGTGAGTATTGCCAGCTTAAAGCCTGCTGCTTTTACGGTTTTAATCCATTGACGTACGTTTGTTTCCGTAGGATTAAAAAGCTTTTCCGCTTCTGTTCCGTCACCCCATTCCAGGTTTGAAAAGGTATTTACTCCAAAATGGAAAAATGCTTTTTTTCCGAATTCTTTAAAATGCATCATCTGTCTTGCTGAGGGCAGACTTCCGTAGGGCTTTATGTCGTAAGTATTAATCATAATTTAATCCATTCCTTTCGCTTCGCTCAAGGCACAAACAAGTAATGAAAA
>CAYXPV010000102.1:0-6380 GCA_964467285.1 uncultured Oscillospiraceae bacterium | reverse complement strand
TCGTAACCTTCCCACCGCTGACGCAATTCGTCCAACGCTTCCCATTTACGCTGGTTAGCTAACAAAAATCAAAGAGGTGCACTATGCTTAAAATTATTGATTTAAAATGTGAAAACCTTGTAAATCCCATAGGAATTGACGAAAAGAATCCTATGTTTTCGTGGAAGCTTGTAAGTGACAAAAACGACACCTTCCAGACCGCCTACGAAATAAATGTAGACGGAATGTGGAGCTATAAAAAGGAAACCGACCAAAGCATAAACACAGAATACGCCGGCTCTCCCCTCACTCCCAAAACCAAATACACCTATAGTGTAAGGGTGTGGGACAACCACGGTGAATGTGCCGAGGCTAATGGCTACTTTGTAACCGGATATATGGGCGAAACACCCAAGGCTAAATGGATAGCAAGACCCGGCGAGATAATGCCCGTATTTGTAAAAGAATTCGATGCTCCCAAAGCAGGAAGTGCATACATATTTGCATCAAGCTATGGACTTTTTGAAATTAAAATCAACGGCAAAAGAATAACCGATACCCTCTTAAATCCTGGATTTACCTCTTATCTTAAGAGAATCCAGTACAGAATGTTCGATGTTGCCCCCTACCTTAACGAAGGTAAAAATACAATAGAGTTATTCGTAGGCAAAGGCTGGTGCAACGGCAGATTCCCTGCCTTTGTTACCGTACCCAGTCCCTTTGGCGAAATGCCTATGTGCGCCTTTGCAGAGCTTATTGTAAACGGCGAAACAATTCTTGCTACCGACGACACCTGGGAAAGCTTTGAGAGCCCCGTGGTTATGTCGGAAATATATGACGGTGAAACCTACGATGCACGCAAGGAAGGTAAGATGGAAAACTTCTTCCCCGCCGTTGAATACTACATTGGCTTTGAAAACTTAGTTCCCTCCGTTGGCGTACCCGTAAAGGTTATAAAGACCTTAAAGCCCCTTAGTATGTTTACCACTCCCAAGGGAGAAACAGTACTTGACTTCGGACAGAACATTGCCGGCTGGGTTAAGTTCAGCATCAAAGGCAAGGAGGGCGATGTAATTAAATACACCCACGCCGAAGTCCTCGACAGCGAAGGCAACTTCTACACTGATAATATGAGAAGTGCCAAAAATGAAATTACATACACCTTCAAAGGCGAAGGAACAGAAACCTACCGCCCGGTATTTACCTTCCAGGGCTTCCGCTATGTACGCCTTGACGAATGTACACCCGAGGTTACTGTAGACAACTTTGTGGCGGAGGCGATATCCTCGGACACCAATTTATCCGGTCACATAGAATGTTCCGACGAAATGGTAAACAAGCTTTTCTCCAATATTTGCTGGAGTCAGCTTGACAACTTTGTAGACATCCCCACCGACTGCCCCCAGAGAGATGAAAGACTGGGCTGGACGGGAGATGCTCAGGTGTTTATTTCCACAGCGGTAAAGAACGCGGATTGCTCCGCTTTCTACACCAAGTGGCTTCTCGATATGATGGCAGACCAGAAAAAAGACGGACTTGTAGGTAACTATATACCGCTTATGACCTGTCAGAAAACCTCCTCCGGTTGGGGAGATGCAGGCGTAATCTGCCCTTGGGAGCTCTACAAAGCCTATGAAAACAAGCGCTTCCTTGAAGTAACCTACCCCATGAGTAAAAAGTGGATTGGCTACATAAAGGCTCAGGGCGAAAATCCCTACCTTTGGAACACAGGCTTCCAATACGGCGACTGGCTCGGACTTGATGCAAAGCCCGGAAGCTACGAAGGCTCCACCGACAAGACATACATTGCAACTGCATTTTACGCTTACTCCACATATCTTACCGCTAAAATAGCAGAAATACTCGGCTATGAAAATGATGTAAAAGAACTTAACGAACTCTACACAAAGGTTGTAGATGCCTTCCGCAAGGAATATGTGGGCGACGACGGTAAGCCCAAGTGCAAAACCCAGACTGCATACACTCTTGGCCTGTTTATGAACCTTTTTGAAGATATGCAAAAGAATGCCGATGCATTAAATGATATGATACTTGCAAACGGCACAAAACTCCAGACAGGCTTTATAGGCACACCCTACCTTTGCTATGCCCTTTCCAGATACGGTCACGCAGACACCGCCTACGGACTTCTCCTCCAAAGGGAATATCCCTCTTGGTTATTCTCCGTAAAGCAAGGTGCTACCACCATATGGGAGCATTGGGACGGTATACGAGAGGACGGCACCATGTGGTCTACCGCCATGAACTCCTTTAACCACTATGCCTACGGCTCTGTGGCAGACTGGATTTATTCCGAGGCAATGGGTGTAACCCCACTTGAACCCGGATACAAGAAAATAAAAATTGCTCCCGTACCCACCGACAAGCTTAGTTATATGGAAGCAAAATTCGATACCCCCTACGGTTTTGTAGCTTCAAAATGGGAACACAAAGACAGCAAAACTGTATACTCCGTGGAAATCCCCTGCAACACCACCGCAGAGGTTGTACTCCCCGACGGAAGTGTACATAGCTTCAGCTCCGGAATTTACACATTGGAGGCATAATTATGGGATTTCACAAGAGTGCAAAATGGATTACCTATTCCTGCAATGGCATGCCGGAATTTCAGAAAAAATTTACACTTGATGCCAAACCGCAAACCGCATACATAAACATATGCGGTTTGGGTTTTTTTGAGCTTTTTATAAATGGTCGCAAAGTTTCCGAAGATTTGCTTGTGCCTGCACTTTCCGATTACGAACCAAGAGAAAACATGAATCTCATATATCCCATAAACGACACCTTTACTCACAGAGTATATTACCTTAAATATGAGGTTGCAGAATACCTTACCAAGGGTACAAACACTCTTGACGTAATACTCGGAAACGGATGGTATAAGCAGACCGAAAGAACAGTTGAGGGTACACTGAGCTACGGAGAACCAAAGCTGCGCTTTGACCTTTGCATTGACGGAAATACGCACATTGTATCGGACAAAAGCCTTAAATGCCGCAAAAGCCATATAATACGGAGTAATCTTTTTTACGGTGAAATTCACGATTTCAACATAAAAGAAGAATTTTGCAGCACTCCCGAAGAAGCAACGGCTCCCCAAGGCAAGCTTTGTTTGCAGGAATGTCCTCCGGACAGACACATACGCACAATATACCCCCGGGTGATAAAACAGGAGAAAGATGTCACAGTGTATGATTGCGGTGAGAACATAACAGGCTACGCGGTAATGGAATCGGACTGCGATGTACAGACGCGCTATGCCGAGGAAATATACAAGGATAAATCCCTTGACTTCACCTCCGCCGGAGGCAAAGAACAGATACAAGGTGACAGCTTTATATCTGACGGCAAAATCAATACCCTTATCCCCCGGTTTGTGTGGCATGGTTTCCGGTATTTTGAAGTAAAAGGCAGTCATCGGAACATATGTGTTCACGTGGTACATACAGCTGTAAAGGTTATTGCGGATTTTAAATGTAATGTGGATATAATCAACAGAATTTTTGAAAATTATAAAAGAACCATTCTCGGAAATATGCACTGCGGCGTACCTTCGGATTGTCCCACAAGAGAAAGGTTGGGATACACAGGTGATGGTCAGCTTTTGGCTGATTCCGCCATGCTCATATTTGACAGCGAAAAATTCTACGAAAAGTGGATAAGGGATATTGCAGATTGTCAGGATATACATAACGGTCACATCCAGCACACAGCACCCTTTATGGGTGGCGGCGGAGGTCCCGGAGGTTGGGGATGTGCCATAGTTACAGTACCCTATTTTCATTACAGACACTACCGCAACAAAAAAATAATAGAAGAGTACTTTCCGTATATGGAAAAATGGTGTTCCTATATGGATAGCCGATGTGAAAACGGCATTGTTGTCCGTGAGGAAGCGGGCGGATGGTGCCTTGGCGAATGGGGAATATGGAATGATATTCAGCTTCCCGAGCCTTTTGTGAATACATATTTCTATATCAAATCCCTTATGTATATGTCGGAGATGGCAAAGGTTATCTCAAAGCCATATGAAGATATAGACAGACGCATAGAAACGCTTAAGCTTGCTCTTGAAAATGAATACGCAGACCACACCGTAATTGTTGCCGGCACGCAAGGTGCACATGCATTTTTATGGGATATAGGCATGGGTGATTATGCAGAGAAGGTAAACATCCGTTACCTCAAAGCGGGAGCATATGACACAGGCATATTCGGAACGGATATTCTGTTCAGACTTCTTTTTGAAGAAGGATATCAGGATACGGCTGCAATTCTCTATATGTCGCAAAAAGAAGGTACTGTGGGTAATATGATTAAAAACGGAGCCACAACCATATGGGAATATCCCGGCGGCGAAAGCTCTCACAACCATCCTATGTTCGGAGCATTTGTCAAATACCTGTTTACGGGACTCATGGGAATCGAAGATGGTGAAGTATACAGACTTTCACCCAAACCTTCCAAACATATTCAACATGCCGAAGCCTCACACAGAGGTATGACGATAAGTTACGATATTTCCGACAATACTGTTACATTTAAAATTTCCGGTGACAAAGATGCCGTTTTTGTATGCAATGGTGAGGAAATATTTATTGAGAAGAACTCGGAATTTATAAAATCATATGATTTTCAATAACACAAAGAGCCGGCTCAAAATGAGCACGGCCCTTTGTGTTTTACTTTAGGGAGAATTTTGGAGATTTACTCTTTTAACTTTAATTCAAGTATTATTCTTATGGTTTTTTCTTCACCGTTTGTTCCGTCGGCAATTTCGTATTCCACACTATCGCCAAAAGCTTTTTCAAGCATCATGGGAATGTCAAGGGAGTTATATACCATTTCCATTATATCACCGCGGAGTGCGGAATCTTCTTTTACAAAGCTGAGGTCAGAAGGCACACCTAATTCTTCTGCAACTGCTGTATATCCGTAAGGGTATCCTCCCTTTTGCTCTGCCTTGGGAGTGTAGCCCATTGCTGCTACCAGAATCTTCATTGCTTCTTCGTAGGATATTTTGGCTTCGGGGTCATATTTGTTGCCGCCTCTGCCGGAGATAAATCCTGCCTTTCTGGCAAGCTTTATGTATTCCTTAGCCCAATGATTATCGTCTACATCGTCAAATTCAAAATCATCGGGAAGCTGACCTTCCTCAGGTTCAAGACCGAGCATCTTGCACACTACTACCGCAAATTCTGCTCTCGTGATGTACTCTTCTTCCTTAAGCTCGCCTTTTTCGTTGCCCTGAAATACACCGTAATCATTAACCTTCTTTATCTTTTTGTTTCTCTTTTCCTTCTTTACGGCATCTTCTCTGCAATCTTCGGATGTGCAGTCAGCCAAATCACAATCGCAATCGTCGGGGTCTTTTTCACATTCCTTGTCGGGGCAATCCTTACAGGTGCAGATTTCGTCTTTGTCATCCTTATCATCTTTGTCAGTTTTGTCTTTTTTCTTTGCAGCTTCTCTTGCTTCTTCTCTGCAATCTTCGGATGTACATTCCGCTAAGTCACATTCGCAGTCATATGGGTCTTCTGCACATTCTCTGTCGGGGCAATCCTCGCAGGTGCACAGGTCATCATCGTCTTCGTCACGGTCTTTTACGGGCTTTTTAACCTTTTCGTCACCGTCTTTATCCTTGTATATAACCTCTTTATCTTCTTTTTCATTAAGATATTCTTTGTATGCCTTTGCTTCGGCATGTATTATATCAAGAAATTCATCTTCGGTATATATCTTGCCTTCTTCAATTTCAAATTCTTCTTTATTCATTTCGTTGTACTTTGCTCCCGTATCGGGAAGTACATCATAAAGAACAACATAGTCTTCATCTTCTGCTTCTATGTGATATATGAGGAAGGAAAGTCTTCCGCCAAGACGCATATTTACTATTTCTTCGGGTTTTTTAATACTTTCAAGTATTCCTTTAACTTCAGAAGAATACAAATCCGCAAGTCTTCCGTTTATATCAAAATTCTTTGCGGTACCGCTGTGCTTCCCGGTTTCGGAATAGAAGGAAACCCCGTAAAAATCTTCCGAATCCTTTTCGGGCAGATATACAAATACATTGGAGTGCTCTATGTCGTCATCATCAAAATCGGTAGCTTCTGCCATGAGATATATGGTTGCTTTATCTTCCTGCACTTCTATACCCTCATCCTTAAGAAGTCCGACTGCTTTCTCTATGTATTCCTTATACTCTCTGCGTGTGTTTGCAAGAACATCATCCCGAACGGTGTTCCCTGCAAAACCAACCGTAGTTATGAGGAATACCACTACCAGAACCATTGACAACAATTTACTGTACTTTTTCATTTTTATTCCTCCTTGTATTATATAATTATAGTTTAAATATCCGTTTTTTGCGGATATATGCT
>CAYXPV010000101.1:0-6388 GCA_964467285.1 uncultured Oscillospiraceae bacterium | reverse complement strand
TATGTCAGGAATTATATTATACTGCATTTTGCGGTAAATGTCAAACACTTAAATTTATCCAATATTATTGACTTTGACAGCATAATTCAATATAATATAAAGTAGAAAATTATGGAGGTTTGTATATGGCTACTATCAATATAATTGGTTCCGGCGGCTGGGGTACAGCTAACGCCATTCTTCTTGCAAACAATGGTCACGAGGTTTTGCTTTGGTCATACCGGCAGGAAGAAAGTGACAATCTCAAAAAATACAATGAAAACAAACCCTTCCTTCCCGGGGTTATAATTCCCGATAAGGTAAAATTTACTTCGGATATATCCTTATGCGGTAAAGCAGATTTAATAGTAGTGGCAGTTCCGTCCCATGCGGTAAGGACTACCTGTCGGGCTTTGGCTACCTATGTCAGCGAAGGACAGTTTATACTGAATATTTCCAAAGGCTTTGACGAGGAAACCGGCGAAACTCTTTCCAGGGTTATTTCATCGGAAATTCCCCGGGCTGTTGTAGCATCTATGAGTGGACCGTCCCATGCCGAAGAGGTGGCATTGGGTATGCCCACCACAAACGTTGTGGCGTGCTCCGACGAGAAATTTGCCGGATATATACAGGACTTGTATATGTCCCCAAGGTTCAGGGTATATACAACAGACGATATCATAGGTCTGGAACTTGGCGGCTCTCTTAAAAATATAATTGCTCTTGCCGCAGGTATATGTGACGGCCTTGGCTACGGTGATAACACAAAGGCTGCTCTTATGACCAGAGGTCTTGTGGAGATAACCCGTCTTGGTGTAAAGCTTGGCGCCAAACCCGAAACATTCAGCGGACTCACCGGTGTGGGTGACCTTATAGTTACCTGTACAAGTATGCATTCCCGTAATCGCAGAGCCGGCATTCTCATAGGCAAAGGGAAAACAGCAGAAGAAGCCCAAAAGGAGGTCAATATGACCGTAGAGGGTGTTCGCGCTTGCTACAGTGCATATGACCTTGCCCGCAAGAATGGGGTAGAAATGCCGATTGTTGAGGCAATCTACAAAGTCTTAAAGGGTGACCTGGAAGCCAAAGAAGCCACAGAACTTCTTATGGGCAGAGCTCGTAAGAATGAAACCGAAAAAGAATGGTTGTCTTAATTTAATAAAAATTGTGTCATTCTGAGCGAAGCCGTAGGCGAAGGCGAAGAATCTCCATTGAAAGGAAGTTGTTGTATGAAGTTAGAAAGCAGTACACTTTTTGTTAATACAGGGCGTAAACCACTCCCGGGTATGCAAAAGAAAAAGAAGAATAACAAAAATAATATTGTTCTGGGAGTGTGCGTTGCTATCATTCTTGTACTTTGCATATTTGTGGGGCTTATAGTTCATATTTGGGCAAGCTACGATGACACCAAAACTACAGATACCACAACAGTAAACAGCGAAATACCAAAGAAAGAAAAGCCTGCTCCCAAGAAGCCTGCACCAAAGCCTGCAGATTCCGAAAAGAAAACAACCAATAATTATTCTTCATCCGGCAAGGAAACCGATGCCGCAAAGGCAGTAAAGAAAGAATTTGCTTCCATTGATGCCGATTACGCCTTTGCCATTTATGAACTTTCCGGTGATGAAGTCTACATAATGAATACAGGTAAAATAGAAAACTCAGCGGCACTTGCTCCTTACCTGGCAGAGTATGTCAGCAGAGCTATATATCTGGGAACCTTCGATTATACCACAATTGTCGGTGAATATCAGGGAAGCTACCTTATGGACAGAGCTTTCGGCGAAGGCAGTGTTGATGCGGCAAATCTCCTTATACAGCATTTCGGTACAGATAAGCTTAATGCATATTTTGCCGACCAGGGTTATGCCAATACATATTTTGGCGGTACCATAGGTTCCGACAGCGGAAGCTACACCACTGCGGAAGACCTTGCAAAGCTTATGAAAAAGCTCTATGACAAAAGCGGAGTTTTCCCCTACAGCGATATGTATAAGAAGATGCGCAGTAATAACCAAACACACAAAATCAGAAATTCTCTGCCAAGCGGTGTGTCCTGTGCAAATATGTCCTTTACATTCGGCGAAGAGTCTGTAGATGCGGCGGTTGTGTATACGGATAAAGGCAACTTTGTATTTGTGTCTATGGCAGAAGGTAACGAAAGTCAGCTTGATGCGGCACACAAAGCGATGGCAACATCAGCTAAAAAAATATGCGAAAGTATAAAATGAGGTTCCGGTTATGGAAAGGTATGTGTACAATATAAGCAAAGATGACATTTCCATAGATAAAACCGAGCTTGCATTAAGGCTCAAAACCCCCTCCGGTTATACGGACAATACCGTAGAGAAGTGCATTAAGCAAGTGTTTGATGCCTGCAGTCCCAAAGGTTGTTATGTACGCGTACCCGTAAACATTGTTGGTGAGGACAAATCAGATTTTGAATTTGCAAGCCTTCGCTCATATGATTTGTGCAAAACATTGTCCGGTTGCAAAGAGGGCTACATTATGGCAGTAACCTTGGGCATCGAGGCAGACCGACTTATAAACCGTATGAGCCTTGTTTCAAAAACCGAGGGATTTATAGCTGATGCGGCAGCCTCGGCAATGACCGAATCCGTACTGGATGTTATGAACGGTTATCTCAAAGAGTTTTCAATTCTTACCCCAAGGTTCAGTCCCGGCTACGGCGACCTGGATTTATCCTGTCAGAGAGTTATACTTGATGCTCTTGGCGCCGATAAAAATTTGGGTATAAAGCTTGGGGAGAATCTTATAATGACTCCGAGAAAGTCAATTACCGCAATATGCGGAATCAAAGAATAGAGGTGGCATATATGAAAGACATTTTAAAACTTATCAAAGAAAAAAGAATATTTTTTGACGGTGGTACCGGTACATATCTTCAGTCACGAGGATTAAAACCCGGCGAAAAACCCGAACTTTGGAGCCTT
Organism: uncultured Oscillospiraceae bacterium; assembly: GCA_964467285.1. Taxonomy (GTDB): domain Bacteria; phylum Bacillota; class Clostridia; order UMGS1810; family UMGS1810; genus RGIG8748. Next base: position 3,455 of record CAYXPV010000101.1, on the reverse strand, counting down.
GAAAAGCCCGATGTTATTGAAGAGCTCCACAGAGCTTACTTTGAAGCGGGATGCAACATTGCTACTACCAATACTTTTGGCGTAAACAGAGATAAATTTCAAAATTATAAAGAGATTATTGCAGCTTCCGTTTCCTGTGCAAAAAAAGCGGCAGGTGACTTTGAGGACCGGTTTGTAGCATTTGATATGGGTCCCACGGGCAGAATGCTTAAGCCCCTTGGGGATATGGAATTTGAGGACTGTGTAAGCCTTTATGCAGATAATGTAAAGGCTGCATCAGAGTGCGGAGCTGACCTTATCATTATAGAAACAATGAATGATTGCCTTGAAACCAAGGCGGCGGTAATTGCCGCAAAGGAGAACTCCGACCTTCCCGTGTTTGTAACCAATGTATACGACGGCACAGGCAAGCTTATGACGGGAGCAAATCCCAAGGCTATGATAGCAATGCTCGAGGGACTTGGCGTAGATGCTCTTGGTATGAACTGTTCCTTTGGACCTGACAAAATGTTGAATATAATAGATGAGTTTAAAAAATATTCGTCACTTCCCGTAATTGTCAATCCCAATGCAGGACTCCCCGAAATAAAGGACGGCAAGACCGTGTTTACCTTAACTCCCGATGATTTTGCCGAGAATATGGTTTCTCTTGCGGAAGGGGGAGCAACAATTCTCGGTGGTTGTTGCGGTACAACACCCGAATATATGAAAGCAATGATAAATGCCGTAAAAGATATTGAATACAGATACCCCGAAAAAAAAGATTTTACATTGGTATCCTCATATACCCATGGAGTAGAAATAGGGGATAAACCCATCCTTATTGGTGAAAGGATAAATCCCACCGGTAAAAAGAAGCTTAAGGAAGCCATCAAAGCAGGGGATATGGACTATATTCTTTCCGAAGGCATACGTCAGGCAGACAAGGGTGTACACGTACTTGATGTAAATGTGGGTGTACCGGGTATAGACGAACCCAAGGTGATGCTCAACACCGTTGTAAGCCTTCAAGCTGTAACAGATAAGCCGCTTCAGATAGATTCCTCCGACAGCGAGGCTCTTGAATCGGCAATGCGTGTGTATGCAGGTAAGCCTATGGTAAATTCCGTAAACGGTAAAAAAGAGTCCATGGATTCGGTACTTCCTCTTGTTAAGAAGTACGGCGGTGTGCTTATAGCTCTTACTCTTGATGAAAGCGGTATTCCCGATACCGCAGAGGGCAGGGCAGACATTGCCTACCGCATTATAGACGAAGCGGCAAAGTACGGAATCCATAAAAAGGATATTGTGGTAGACCCCCTTGCTCTTACTGTATCTTCAGACGGCAATAGCGCTCTTATTACTTTAAAGACAATAGAAATCTTAAACAATCAAGGCATACACACAAGTTTAGGTGTGTCCAATATATCCTTCGGGCTTCCTCAAAGAGAAATAATAAACTGTGCATTTTTTACCCAGGCTATGCAAAAGGGACTTAAATGTGCCATTATGAATCCTTTTTCCGACGGTATGATGAATGCTTATTATGCACACAATGTTCTCTTTGGCAAGGACGAGGCATGCGCAGATTACATAGCTTATGCAAGTGAAGTACAGACTTTGGAAAAGCCTGCAGTCAGCACTTCGGGCATTACCCTTAAAGATGCTGTTATCAAAGGTCTTAAAGACGTTGCAACAGCCTGTACCTTCGAGGAAATAAAGACGAAGGAACCCCTTGACATAATCAACGAAATGATTATTCCTGCATTAAACGAAATAGGCACAGCCTTTGAGCAGGGTAAGGCTTACCTTCCTCAGCTGCTTATGAGTGCAGAGACGGCAGGGGCAGCTTTTGATATAGTAAAGACGCGTATAAACAAATCCGATGACCAAAATGGCAAAAAGGTAGTCATAGCCACCGTAAAGGGAGATATACACGATATAGGCAAAAACATAGTTAAGGTGGTTATGGAAAGCTACGGATTTGAGGTTATAGACCTTGGCAAAGATGTGGACCCCGAGCGTGTGCTTAAAGCCGCTGTGGATAATGCTTGCACTTTTGTGGGCTTAAGTGCTCTTATGACAACTACCGTACCTGCAATGGAAGAAACGGTTAAATTGCTGAAGGCTCATATTCCCCACATCAGGGTTATGGTTGGCGGTGCGGTTCTTACTGAGGAATATGCTTCGGATATAGGCGCAGATTACTATGCAAAGGATGCTATGGATGCAGTAAGAATAGCCCAAGGCTATTATGATACAAAAAAGTGAAGATTGTAATAAAAAAAGTCAAAAAAGTCATATAAAATGTTCCCGTATAAATTGACATTTTTTACTTAGGGTGATATACTCTAATTAAGTATTGATATTTTTTAAGGAGGTTTATTTATTATGGATAAGCAGACCGTTATTAAAAAGATTAAAGATGTTGGTATTGTTGCCGTTGTAAGAGCAACAACTTCCGACGAAGCAAAGAAGATTACCGAAGCTTGTATGAAGGGTGGAGTTCCCGCTATTGAACTTACCTTTACAGTTCCCGGTGCTCACAAGGTTATTGAAGAGCTTGCTTCCTACTACAAGAACGATGATATTATTCTTGGTGCAGGTACTGTGCTTGACCCCGAAACAGCAAGAATTGCCATTCTCTCCGGCGCTCAGTATGTTGTAAGCCCTTACTTTGACGAAGCTACAATTAAGCTTTGTAACCGTTATGCAGTACCCTGCATGCCCGGTTGCATGACAATCCACGATGTTGTTAAGTCTCTTGAACTTGGCTGCGACATAATTAAGCTCTTCCCCGGCGATGCATTCGGACCCGGTATGGTTAAGGCTATCAAAGGCCCTATTCCTCAGGCTAACATTATGCCTACAGGCGGTGTAGACGTAAACAACGTTGCAGAATGGATTAAGGCAGGTGTTGTAGCAGTAGGTGCAGGCAGCTCTCTTACCAAGGGTGCTAAGACCGGCGATTTCGATGCTATTACAGAAACTGCAAAGCAGTTTGTATTAAATATTAAAGAAGCCCGCGAAAAGTTGGGTAAATAATAAAAAGGACGGTACATATAAATGGCTAAAGTTGTAACCATGGGCGAGATAATGCTCAGATTATCCACTCCCAATAATGAAAAGTTCATTCAGGCAGACGAATTTGATGTTTGCTACGGCGGCGGTGAAGCAAACGTTGCAGTTTCCCTCGCTAACTATGGTCACGATGCAGAATTCGTAACCAAGGTTCCCGAAAATCCCATTGGTGAATGTGCAGTTGCAGCACTCCGCAAGCACAATGTTTGCACAAAGAACATTGCCCGCGGTGGTGAAAGACTCGGTATCTACTTCTTGGAAACAGGCGCTTCTATGCGTGCTTCCAATGTAGTATACGACAGAGCACACTCTTCCATTTCCACAGCTACAGAAGCTGACTTTGACTTTGATGCTATCTTCGAAGGTGCAGACTGGTTCCACTTCACAGGTATCAC
>CAYXPV010000100.1:0-6401 GCA_964467285.1 uncultured Oscillospiraceae bacterium | reverse complement strand
CGGAATCATTGACGATAAAAACGGTGTTGTAATTTATGCAAACAACTTAAACCTTCACAATGCACCCCTTTGTGCAGAAGTAGGTAAGTATATCAGCAAGCCCATATACATCGGTAACGATGCCAACTGTGCGGCTCTTGGTGAGTACTTTGCGTTAAATGACGAAAGCATCACAGACTTTATAACAGTAACTCTCGGTACCGGCGTAGGCGGAGGTATTGTAATAGGCGGCAAGCTCTTTACAGGCTCCAACGGTGTTGCAGGTGAACTCGGCCATATGGTAACCGTAGTAGACGGTGAAGATTGCTCCTGTGGCAGAAAAGGTTGCTGGGAAGCATATGCATCTGCTACAGCTCTTATCAGAGATGCAGAGCGTGCAGGTAAAGCCAACCCCGACTCACTTGTTGCAAAGATGATTGCAGAAAACGGCGGTAAGGCAAACGGCAAAATTGTGTGGGATGCAATGCATGCCGGCGACAGCGTAGCCAAGGCAGTAATTGATGTTTATATTCAGCACATTGCGGAAGGTATCGCAAATCTTATAAACATTTTCCAGCCTCAGGTTATTGCAATAGGCGGCGGTGTAAGTGTTCAGGGTGACAACCTTTTAAACCCCGTAAAGGCTCAGGTTGCAGACAGATGCTACGGTACTCTTAAGCATGCAGATATCGTTATGGCAAAGCTTGGTAACGATGCCGGCATTGTAGGTGCGGCATTCTTGGGAAAATAATATATAGGAGTGGTCAAAATAGACACATTGAATATAATTAAGAGTGTTACTCCCGAAGAAAATATATTCATAAACGAATCAATGACCAATCATACCAGTTTTCACACAGGCGGCGCGGCAAAATACTTTGTCACGCCGTCGTCCTGCGAAGAAACGGTTAATCTGGTTAATGCTCTTAGAGAAAATAAAGAAAATTTCATTGTGATAGGCAACGGCTCCAATCTTCTTGTGTCCGACGAGGGTTTTGACGGTGTTGTTATATCCATCGGCAAAAATATGTCGGATATAACCGTGGAGGGCACTACCGTAACTGCAATGGCAGGCGCTTTGCTTTCCCGTATTGCAACGGTGGCACGCAAGCACTCCCTTGCAGGCTTTGAGTTTGCTTCGGGCATACCCGGCTCCCTGGGCGGTGCCGTATTTATGAATGCAGGTGCTTACGGTGGCGAAATGAAAGATGTGGTGAAGGAAACTACATACATTTCAGTTGACGGCAAGGTAACCGTGTGCAAAGGTGATGAGCACGGTTTCGGCTACAGAAAGAGTCGTTTTACAAAAGACGATATAATTCTTTCGGCAAAGATAGAGCTTTGCAAGGGGAATCCTGAGGAAATAAAAGCACGTTCGGATGAACTCAACGCTCAAAGGAAGGAAAAACAGCCCTTGGAATATCCCAGTGCAGGAAGTACTTTTAAAAGACCTGAGGGTTACTTTGCAGCGAAGCTCATAGACGATGCAGGATTAAGAGGCCTTACCGTTGGCGGTGCCATGGTATCGGAAAAGCATTGCGGATTTGTAATTAACTACAATAACGCAACAAGTACGGATATTTTTAATCTTATGAAAGAAATAAAAAAAGTGGTTTTTGAGAAATTCTCAGTTACTTTGGAACCTGAGGTCAGATTTATAGGAAACTTCCCTGAATTTTAATTTTCCATTTTCTATTTGAAAGGTGTGTGTATATGTCATTTTCTTCCGACACCAAAAACGAACTTTCAAAAATAAATAACGTATCCACATCGGCGGCAATGTGTGAGCTTATGGGTGCAATTGCATACGGAAGCAGACTTAAGAGGGAAAAAGGGGCCTTAAGGCTCATAACCGTTACGGAAAACCCCAAGATAGCAAGACGTGTTTTCCAGCTTATGAAGGATACAACGGCAATTACCTCCAAAATTAAAATACACAAAACCTCAAGCGGCAACGTGGTTTACTATGTGTATACGGAAAATGCCGATGCGGTGGCGCTTCTTGTAAAACTTGGTTTTATATCGAAGCCTTCGGATATCAACTATATGACTTCCGTCAGGGTAAATACGGAGTATATAGATAAATCCATAAAGATGAAAGCTTTTTTGAGAGGTGCATTTCTTACCTGCGGTGCTATAATGAGTCCCGAAAAGAAATATCATATGGAGTATGCCACTTCGAACTACGGTCTTCACAATGACCTGTATGTTGTTATGAAGGCTTTGGGGCTTAACCCCAAGGTAGTTGTGCGCAACTCCAACATGGTAATATATTTTAAAAACAGCGAGGAGATAGCAGACATACTCACTTCTATGGGTGCCTATAAGGTACTTATGGATTTCCACAATGCCAAGATTGTTAAGGAAATCCGCAACAATGTAAACAGAACAATGAACTGCGAAGCAGCGAATCTGCAGAAAATGGTAGATGCGTCCGTAGAGCAGGTCAGAGCAATAAACAAGCTTGTGGAAAGCGGCAAGTTCGACTCTCTTCCCGAAAGTCTTAAGGAAGTTGCAAGGCTCAGGCTTGAGTACAGAGATTATTCCCTGAAAGAGCTTGGCGAGCTTTTGGAACCGCCCCTCGGCAAATCGGGAATCAATCACAGACTCCGCAAGCTTCAGGAATTAGCGGAGAAGCTTTGATGACTAAGTTTACACATTTGCACGTTCATACTCAGTACAGCCTCCTGGACGGCACATCAAAAATAGGAGAATTGTTGGACAGAGCAAAGGAAATGGGATTTTCTTCCCTTGCCATAACCGACCATGGGGTAATGTACGGTGCGGTGGAGTTCTATGAGGAAGCACTGAAAAGGGGCATAAAGCCCATAATAGGCTGTGAGGTATATACTGCCTCGGGCAGCAGACATTCAAGAGTATACGGTGTTGACTCGATTTACGGCCACCTTGTTTTGTTGTGCAAAAATTATACGGGTTACAAAAATTTAATGACTATGGTTTCTCTGGCACATACCGAGGGCTACTACTACAAGCCCCGTGTTGACAGGGAACTTCTCAATGTATATTCAGACGGAATTATAGCACTCTCGGGTTGCCTTAAGGGCGAAGTGAGTGCTTGTCTTGTTTCTTCGGATTTTGAAGGGGCAAAAAGGAAGGCTTTGGAATATCTGGAAATATTCGGTGAGGGGAACTATTACCTGGAGATTCAGAATCACGGTATAGATGAGGAGGACCTTGTGCGTGAGGGTATGAAACGCTTAAGCCGTGAAACCGGCATCCCTCTTGTTGCCACCAACGATATACACTACATTAATCGCGAGGACAGCCTTCTGCAGGATGTTGTCACCTGTATACAGACGGGCAAAAGGATTGATGACCCCGACAGGCTCAAGTTTTTCGGAAGCGAGTTCTATCTTAAATCTCAAGATGAAATGCTCAAAGCTTTCGCCGATGTTCCCGAAGCGTTGGAAAATACGTCTGTAATTGCGGATAAGTGCAACCTTACCATAGATTTTAATACTTTACATTTGCCAAAAATTCAGCTGGATACACTCCTTACTCACGAGGAATATTTGAAGGAACTTTGTATAGAAGGTGCAAAGTCAAAGTACGTAAGCCTTACGGAAGAAATTAAGCAAAGAATTAACTATGAACTTGATGTTATTAATTCAATGGGCTACACGGATTATTTCCTCATTGTGTGGGACTTCATAAAGTTTGCCAAGGACAGCGGTATACCCGTGGGTCCCGGCAGAGGAAGTGCCGCAGGAAGTATTGTGGCATATACCCTTAATATTACAGAGGTTGACCCTCTTAAATATGACCTTTTGTTTGAAAGATTTTTAAATCCCGAGCGTGTAAGTATGCCCGATATTGATATAGATATATGCAACGAAAGGCGTGACGAGGTAAAAGAATACGTAACTCAAAAATACGGTACTGCCAGGGTAGCAAGCATTATAACCTTCGGCACCATGGCAGCCCGGGCTGCTGTACGTGATGTTGGCAGAGTTCTCGGCACGGAGCCTTCACTTGTGGACAGGATTGCCAAAGCAATTCCCGAAGGGGTGGGGGTTACGCTTTCGTCTGCTCTAAGCATGGAGGGTGAACTTAAGAAGTATTACACCACAGACCCCGGAGCAAAAAAGCTTGTTGACCTCGCCCTTAAGGCAGAGGGGCTTGTGCGTCATGCTTCCACCCATGCGGCAGGTGTTGTTATAGCAGATGATGACCTTACAAACTATGTTCCCCTGCAAAGTGCCGACAAGGGTTGTCTTACCCAGTATCCTATGGGAAGCCTTGAAAAGATAGGCCTTCTTAAAATGGATTTTCTGGGGCTTCGAAACCTTACAATTATAGAAAATACCCTTCGCCTCGTGGAAGATACCACAGGGCAGAGAATAGATATATCCAATCTTGATTATGCAGACTCCGAAACCTTCCGCCTTATACAAAAGGGGGATACCGACGGAGTATTTCAGCTTGAAAACCCCGGGCTTAAGGCATTCTTAAGGAAATTCAGACCTTCAAAGCTTGAGGACATAATAGCCACTACAAGTATTTACCGTCCGGGGCCCATGGACCAGATACCGAAGTTTCTGGAAAATGTCAAGAATCCCGACGGCATAAAGTACCTTCACCCCTTGCTTGAACCTATACTTAAACCTACCTACGGTACTGTAATATACCAGGAACAGGTTATGAGCATAGTACGTTCTCTTGCAGGGTATTCTATGGGCAGAGCCGACCTGGTTCGCCGTGCAATGGCTAAGAAAAAGCCGGAGCAAATGGCAAAGGAAAGGGAAGTGTTTATAGAGGGTATTACAGACGAAAAGGGCAATGTTCTTGTGCCGGGAACAAGGCGCAAGGGCATAGATGACTCTACCGCAAACAAAATATTTGATATGCTGACAGATTTTGCAAACTACGCCTTCAACAAATCCCACGCGGCGTGCTATGCAAGGGTGGCTTATCAGACTGCCTATCTTAAGGCGAATTATCCCACCCAGTACCTTGTGGCACTTCTTGAAAGCCTTTTGGGTAACTCTCACAAGACTTTCAAGTATGTAACGGGCTTTTCCCGTTACGGTATACGCCTTTTGCCGCCGGACGTAAACAAGAGCTTTGCAGGCTTTGCACCCGAGGGCAGAAATGTGCGTTTCGGGCTCAGCGCACTTAAAAATGTCGGTATGAGCTTCCCCAAGGCAATAGCGGAGGAAAGAAGCAGAAACGGACTATTTAAGAGTTTTCCCGACTTTGTAAACCGTATGGCAACTTATGATATGAACAAAAGAACAATGGAAGTCCTTATAAAGTGCGGCGTGTTTGACAGTATATATCCCAACAGGCGAGAGCTTCTTTTAAACAGCGAGATGCTTATTTATGCGGTGCAGAAGGATACCTTTGGGAAATCCCGTGAGCAGGTGAGCTTTTTCGGAGATATAGACGACAGCGGCGCAAATCTGGAAATGCAGGTTACGGGAGTGGAGGACTTTACCCCCGGAGAAAAGTATGCCATGGAAAATGACCTTTCGGGCATGTACTTAAGCGGTAACCCCATGAGGGAATATCTTATGTACGGGGCGGCATTCTCGCAGACGGCAGTCTACAGCATAAATGACGGCGACGTGGAGGAAGGGAAGAAGATTAACCTCTGCGGTATACTTACCAAGGTCAGCACCACCCGTACAAAAAGCGGTGTATTCCTTTGTAATATGAGTTTTTCGGATTATTACGATACAATAGAGCTTACCGCTTTTGAAAGTACCTACAACAAGTACAGGCATTGCCTTGCGGAAGGTAAGGCTGTGATGATTACCGCAGTCATAAAAAAACGTAACGAGGAAATAAGTCTTTCCATGGTTTCGGCAATTAATCTGGAGGAAATGTCCCTTCCTCAGAATCCTAGGCTTTATGTAAGGCTTGCAGATAAGGGTATGATTAAGGAAATAAAGCCCATTTTGGACAGGCATTCCGGGGACGGCTACCTATGCCTGTATTGCGAGGACACGGGCGAAAAGCTTGTGGCGGACAAAGACCACGGCATCAGACTTTCCAACAGCCTTGTGGCTGAGCTTTGTGATATTTTAGGTTTTGATAATGTAAGAATCAGGTGATAAGAAATGATGTTTTTGATTTTGGCGCTGACGTTGATACCGCTTGCCAACTACTATATCGGCAAAAGGCTCTACGACATTGCAGAATATTTTACCCACAAAAAAAGTCGGGCTATACCCGTTGTTATCGGTGTGCTTTCCTTTATTTTGCTTGCAAGCGGATTTTTCCGTGCGTTTGTACCCTTCCCGGGGTGGCTTAAGTCGGTTCTTAAAGTGGCAAGCGCATACCATATGGGCTTCTTTGTGTACTTTTTGCTGTTCTTCCTTGCAGGTGACGCGGTTATTTTCTGCTTTAAACTTCTGAAAAAAGCTACAGCCAAAAGTCGCTTTGCCGTAAAAACCGTT
>CAYXPV010000099.1:0-6426 GCA_964467285.1 uncultured Oscillospiraceae bacterium | reverse complement strand
CTGTACATTCACAATCGCAATGAAAAATCTCAAACTCTTTATTCTTATTATTTTTAAATTCAAATCTCGAACCGGCGATATCGCCGATGATTGCACCTAGCATGGCGGGCCTCCTTTTATAATTCTTTTTCCGAAATCAAATCTGGGCTTATTCTATATAAATACTCATTCCTACTCGAAAGTTCCATATACATTTGTTTACATTTTTTTATTTTCTCAATGCAACACTTTTTATACTTCTTAGCACTTCCGCATGAGCATATATCATTTCTTTTTAAATTCTTAAAGCTCCACCAATAACCATTAAGAAAACATTCTAATATTTCGTATTCTTTTTCATATACGAAAACTTCTTTTTTATTATTATAAAATGCTATAGGCTTAGTTTTTCCTCCTATTATGCATTGCGTTTTGCTTACATTATAACTTTTAGTATCTTCTTTTATCTTTTCTAGCATCCCATTGTCGATACCAACCACCTTTAAATAAGAATTTTTAAATATAATCTTATTTACCAAATAAACCTCTTCGTTTGTTAAAGATACAATTTCTTTACTTTTGGCAAAAGTCAAAGGACCACCATGATATAACAATAAATAATAAGAAGTTGTTAATGGAAGTAAAATAATTGTATTTTTCAAACCTATATTTCTATTAGAACCATTTGCGAATTTATTTTTCACATCTAACGATGCAGTTGATATGTATTGATCACTCATTAAAAACTTATTTTCACTTTTTATTATGCAATAATCATAACCACAAATTATAGTTTCACTAAGCTTTTTTAAATATCTTTCATCAAAATATGTATTTAGCATCTTTCTGATAGCGCTGTCACTCTTTATTTCCATAATCTCATCCGTATTTTCCGTTATACAAGCTAAACTTTTATAATATGCTTTCAAAAATAATAAAATATTTTTCTTAAAAATATCGTAAAAAACATCTATTTGTTCTATGTTTTTTATCATAGACTCGACAATATTTTTCATCTCACTTTCAATTGTTTTAGAAAAGTATTTTTCTAATGTGTTTTTTTGAAGCTCTGGTAGTTCATAAAAATAGTTCATTTCCATCACATCTTTAACATTACTCTTCACAATCTTTTTATTTGTAAGTATGCATTCATATACTTCTTTATTTTCAAAAAACATTTCTAATATACTTTGTGCTATAAAATGTTGTTTTTTTACCATATTATTCATCATCACCGTTTTCCAATGCTATATTTTCTACTTTATAGCTTTCACCATTTTTATAAAATTCTAAATATATCGTTCCATTATCCACACTAACTTCGTAATATATACCCAGCAAATACCCGCAAACATGTTCAGGCAACGTTTTTCCATCTGGTGTCCACTCTCCATCAAAAGACTTTTTTGTTAGCAATTTCAATCTAACTTTGTCTTTTTCTTTGCTAATTTCACTTCTATTTGACTTCTTCATTTCAATGCACAATAAATTATCCTGATACTTATTTTCACCTCTACTATGAATAATAAGATCACACACAATCTTTTGTTCTTTCTTTTTTTCCATATCATAAGTTGTTTTCGGTTTGTAACCATTTCTGTTATACTCAGTATCAACATAGTACTCTTCTTGAATACCATATTTTTCTATTTCATGTTCTAAATATATTGCCAAACGACTACACCAAGAGCGTTCCGAAACATCTTTTTCTATTAATCTTTTTTCTTTTCGCAAGAAGCTTTTATTAGCTTCATTAAATATATTTTCTAACATTTCATAATTCATAAAAAATACCTCTTTTAAAACTAAATTTCGATTTTCTATATATTCATAAAACCGGCTATAATGTTTTTATTTCATCTACAAAAGTATCTTTAATTTTTTTATTTAAGTCTCTCATATTTTTATATTTAGTCACATCAATTTTATTTGCAATAGTATCACAAAGCTCAACCGGTATATTTGATGAAGTAGAAGTTTTATATTTTTCAATAATTTGATTTATCCTAAATAGCATAAAAGCATTTTTATCTTCCTCTTTTAATAATCCAAAATTGCCTTTATAATCAAATCTTGATCTTAACTCTGGTGATATCTTGGATTGAAATTCCGTTTTTGTCATATTAGAAGTAAAAACTATAATATATCCATTAATATCTATTTCTTCTGCCTGAGAATTAACAATTTTTCCATTTTCTAAAACATCTAGAAAATAATTAAATACTGCAGTATCCGCTTTTTCAAACTCATCAATCAAAATCACTCCAACATCAGAAGCTTTTACTCTTTTTATTAATTCTCCTCCATCGCTACCGATATATCCCAACGGACTTCCTATCAAACTATTTAATGCATCATGACTACTATAATTTCCAAAATTAATTTTCGCCAAATTTTTAGCACCTCCCAAAGCAGAATAAATTGCTCTGGCAACTTCCGTTTTTCCAACCCCCGAATCTCCCATTAAAAATAAGGACAATATTTTGTGTTCACCTAACTTATTAAAAACTCTAAATGAATCTACAATTTCATGAAATTCTTTTTTAAAAACTTCATGTCCAAATAATCGCTGTTCAAATATTTTAAAAAACTCTTCTTTTTTTTCTAAACTTATATCTGTTATTTTTGTTACTACCTTTTTTTCTCTACCATCCTCTTGCTTATTAAATTTTTCATCTCTCTCTACTTCCAAATCTTTAGTCTCATCAAAAACATGTCTAAGCATATATATTAAATCATCTTTATATACTTCATCACATATAAATATGACGTTATCTCCCAGCATGTTCAATAAAGATTCTGCATTAAAAATTTGTGAGTCATCTTTTTTCATCACTCCTACAAGAGATGAGATATCAATCACACATTCTTTATCTTTGTCTAGTTCCATTATTTTTGTGTTAGAAAGAAACTCAGACATACTATAAATTGGAACATTTTTTTCAATTTGTTCTCGCTTGTAATTAAAAAACTGATTTTTTTCATATAGTAATATTTTCTTCATTTCTTCCCCTTCTTACTCTTTTGATTTTGTATCGTTTCCCCTTCCGTATGAATAACTTGTATTATCGATAGCAAATCCACATAATTATATTCGTAATTATCTTCTGCCGTTTCTGTTATAATATTTCTGGTGTTTGATTGACTATCTTGAATTTCCGTTTCCGAACTATTTTGAGTACTTGTTCCTAACTCCTGGAAAAATTGAAAAGAATTTTTTAATTTTTCCAGTTTTATTTTTCCTTTATATATTCCAATAATTGATACTTCACCAATAAAAAGATCATCAACATTATACAAATTTTCAAATTCGTTTTCGAAAGTTAATGGAATTTTCAAAATTATTTTTTCTCCATTTAAAGTTACTCCTTTTAACTTGTAGGAATAATCTTTAAAAATAGAATTGAATAAATTATTAATATCCATACCACCCGCTTCTGGTAATGTCATTCCTTCAAAAGAACCATTCGAAAACATTTTTACAGTTCTTAATTCAGTCTCATTTTCCAAAGAAAGTTTAACATTATCTATTTTTACTAATTTACCTTCTAAAACACTATTTTCAAACGAATTAATTACCTGGCAGTTTTCTATAACTTCACTTAAAATAAGCGATTTTGTCATTGTAACTTTAAAGTTTTCAAGGACTTTTTGCGAATCACTTATATTAGATTTTATATTTGCGCCAATATCTGTATCAAATATTTTTAGAAATTTAGTTCCCATTTTAGCATGTAACTCTCCATCAATCCCATTACTATTAGAAGTTTCGATAACCTTATCGGATTCTATAATATTACTAAGCATCATTTTTATTTCGTAAACTTTAGAAAAATTCATATAGTATATGTTAAAAAGCATTACTTCATCTCCTTTTACAATTATTAATCAATAATCTTTTCTGCTTTATCTACTTCCTTTAATAGAGTGTCTACATATGCACAAAATTTCAAAGCATCTTCTCTTGTACATTCATAATCCAAGCCATGATGTGTAGGATTTCTATAAACTCCAATCACACCTTTGAACAAAGCTGAATATTGTTCTTGAATCTCCGGACTATCGCTAAATTTTAATATTGTATTATCTAACTTACTATGTACAGCTTTTGATACCAAAGGAATCCCAATTAAAGTTTCATTATCTAGCCCAGCTTTCTTTTTTATTCTATCTTCTAATATTTGAGTAGCTTGATTTATAACTCTGTCAAAAGCACCCGTTGCTTCAATTAATATATCGCCACACCTTTTTTGCAATTCCAAATCTTCTATTGCATTATACAGAGCACCAACTTTTTGTATAACATCCGCTCTTGTATCTATATATATTTTTTCCAAATACTCTAATACAGGTACTATTTGCATCACAAAATCAACTCTTGAATATTCTGTTTCTCCATTTTCTCTAAAAGCTTTGTCAAACGTCAATTTATAAAACTGAAAATATTTGTCTTGTGTAATATTAAACAAATCTTCAATCATTTGATTATATTTATATACATCATCATCTTTTAACCAGTTATAATCATTTTCTCTTACAGCTCTGTGCATTCCACTTAACAACACATATATTTTTTCGATTTCTCTTTTATCATAATTCATTTTTTACACTCCTTTTTTGTTACTAAAATAAACTATTCATCATAATAAACTACAACTTTAAATAGCAGCATCATGGCTACTTTATATACAACTGATTTTTTAAACCAAAAGCGACATTTTATAACAATTTTTATATTTCATTCAATTATTCTTACTTTTTATTCTATTCTTATAAGTCTTTTCACATTTCGACACTATGAAATATAGAATCATTCCAACAACTAAGATTAATGCTATTTTCACGAAATTGTTATGTACAAAAGAGATAACTGTCCATAGTACTTTTACAATAAAAATAATTAAAAATGCAAAACTCCCTCTAACAAACCAGTGTGTAGCTGATCCTGCATCATTTGTTCTTATAATTCCTGTTTTATACAAAAATTTCGCACTATCCCATGCTGGTATAAAAGCAGCAAATAGTGCCACTGCTGCAAGTACAACATTTGCAATTGTGTTTTCAAAAACCTTACAGTTATTTATTAAACCTTCAACAATTAATTTAAATAAATACTTCACTTATATTTCTCCTTTCATATTATATTTTTAACGATAAAAAGCAGTCATAGCCTCAAAGACTATAACTGCTTCTATACAATTCCAATAACCACTATATTCAATTCCATATTAATCACTCCTTTTCTTAAAATTAAGAAAAGGCAATCTTTCTTTTTCACTTATGTACTTTTATCTGTATTGCAACAATATTGTTTTTCTGTAACATTGTTGTAATATTCTTGCATTCCTTTGTAGCTTAACTTAAACTGTCATTAGTAAGTATAAATGATCAAGGCAAATTGCCTTATCTTTATCTGCACAAGTTTCTACCAAAAACTTGTGCTTTTTTAATTTTATAATAAGAGTCGTTTTTTGTCAAACCTTTGTTCTTGCAGCAAAAAAGAGAGCCGTCGCTCTCTTTTTACACAATTTCATCCCCACCCGAATTTTCATAGATTTGTCTTATAAACATCTCAAACTCCTTTGGATTTTCTTGTACCATTTTCAAAAACATTTCTTTCTCTTTTTTCAGTCTGTTAATATTTTTTTGTTCTGATACATATAACCCTTCGTTCTTGGAAAAATCAATTAATTCTTTATACTTTTCTAAACGTCCATCTTTATATTTTTCGGCGTTTATATTAACAAAATATAACATTGTTAATATAGCCCACTCACTATAATCAACTTTACTTTCTCTCTTAGTCAAATGCTTCATACAACAATTTAATAATAATTTCAAAAATTGTAAAATCATTATTACTGTATAATTTAAAATGTCCTCTGATCCATCTTCACACATTTCAACCGCCAAATTCACTACTGGAGAACTATGCGTAAATTTACAAAGTTTATTGTACATCTCATCTAACATACTTTGAAGCATGCCATTAGATACTTCATCAAATAGCTGCGACTCCATTTTCTTTAATTCTTTTCTAAAAAGATTTCTAGTACTTTGCAACGTAAATTTTCTTTCTCCGTCTTTCAAAGTAAGATTTTTAAATTCTTCATAAAACTCATCATTTATAGCAATCATCGTGGTTGTAATAATGTTTTCCATACATGTTCTTAATAAAGAGCAACAATCAACAAGTAAATTACTTGCTTGCAATATTTCTACACTTTTTAAGGTTTCGTACGCTTGTTTAAATAGATTTTTACATTCTTTAGGTATACCAAACTCACCATTTCTTAATTCTTGTAAATTTTCTACAATTTCCTTTTCTATACTTTGATTAAAGCTATTTTCTATTTGTTGTTGATATTCTAGCATAATTCTCCTTTCTATTCAAAAAAGCAAACCACTCCTGCGACACCACACTTTCTTATCACATTCGCAATTTGC
>CAYXPV010000098.1:0-6527 GCA_964467285.1 uncultured Oscillospiraceae bacterium | reverse complement strand
ATTTTTTCAAAATGTTTTTTCGCGTCATTTGCGGTGCTTTACTAATATATCACATCAAAAAGGGAATGTCAATAACTTTTTTAAAATTTTTTCAAAAATTTTCTAACTTTAATTTTTCAAGCTCTTCACTGTAGTTATTCCAGGCATCGTATGCCTCACTTAACGCCTCGTTGCATTCATTTATTTTTGCGTACAGTTCCCCTGCTTTCTCAAAATCCGAACCGCATAGTTCAAGTTCTTTGTTGTGTTCTTCTATTGCGGCTTCTATCTGTGCTATTTTTTCTTCCTCACGTGCAATTTTCTTTTCAAGACTTTTTAATTGTGCATTATATCTCTTTGCATTCTCGTAGGACATTGCACCGTTTTCCGATTTATCTTTTGCCGGCGAAACCTTATCTTTGCTTTCAATGGCAAGAGCCACATAATCATTGTAGTTACCACGATAGCCGGTTACCCCGTTTGGTGTAAGTTCAAATATACGGTCCGCTGTCTTGTTTAGAAAATATCTGTCATGAGAAACAAATATAACTGTACCCTCAAATTCTGCTATTGCGTTATCAAGAGCTTCCTTGGCAGGAAGGTCAAGATGGTTTGTAGGTTCGTCCAAGATAAGCACATTGGGCTTTTCCAGCATTATAATAAGAAACATAAGTCTTGCTCTTTCGCCGCCGCTTAAGGAACCTACGTTTTTAAACACATCTTCATCTTTAAAAAGAACAAGGCTGAGCTTAGTGCGTATTTCCACCTCATCCATCAGAGGAAAACGGTCGCTTATTTCCGCAAATACGGTTTTGTTATCAAACAGTTGCTTTTGTTCCTGGTCGTAGTAGCTTATCTTTGTGTTTCTGCCAATCTCTATATCTCCGGAGAAAAACTCATGCTTTTGAAGTATGCTTTTAAGCAATGTTGATTTTCCCACGCCGTTGGCTCCTATAATGGCAGCCTTCTCCCCTCTTTTTACATCAAGGGTTATATTTTTGGCGAGGGTTTCAAGTATTCCCGACTTGGGTATCTGCAATTCAACATTTTCAACGGTAAGTACATCATTATACGAACGAAATACCCCTTCAAATTTAAATCGACAGGTTTCATTCATAAATACCGGTTTTTCTACGGGTTCCATTTTATCCAGAACCTTCCGGCGGCTTTTTGCCATTTTGGATGTGGAAGCACGCACGATATTTCTTGCCACATAATCCTCCAGTTTCTTTACCTCTTCTATATGAGCATTGTAGTGCTTCAGTTCTATTTCTTCATTTTGCTTTTTCAATATCAGATATTGGGAGTAGTTTCCGGTATAGCGAGTAATGACATTTCTTTCTATTTCATATATGGTATCTGCAAGTGCATCAAGGAAATATCTGTCGTGAGATACGGTAATAACTATACCTTTGTAGGACTTAAGATAGCCTTCAAGCCACTGCATTGTTCTGAAATCAAGATGGTTGGTAGGCTCGTCCAGCAAAAGAACCTCGGGAGATTCCAGAAGAAGTCTTGCCATGGCAAGCTTAGTCTTTTCGCCACCGGAAAGGTTAAGTATCTTCATATTTTTGTCAAAGGAGTCAAAGCCCATACCTGTTAATATGGTGTTGATACGGGTTTGGATTTCAAAGCCGCCTCTTTTTTCAAAGAGCTCACTCTTAGCCCCGTAGGTGCTAAGTATCTTCTGATGTTCGGGGTCGGCATCCCCCATAGACATTCTTTCTTCAAGTTCTCTTAATTCGTCACCAAGCTTCATAAGGTCATCAAAAGCTGCCATCATATATTCACGAATGGTGCTGTTTTCTTCGGGAGTGCTGTCCTGACGCAAATAACCCACCCTTGAATCCTTGGGGGTGAGTATTCTGCCTTCGTCACAGCTGAGTTCACCGGCTATAATACGAAGAAGCGTGGATTTTCCTGCTCCGTTGGGTCCGATAAGACCTATTTTCTCATTATCCGAAGCGGTGAGGGAAATATTCTTTATTATAACGTCTGTTCCGTATGTCTTAGTAACATTTTCTACCTGTAATGCCATTTTAGTGTTTCCTTTACATATTTAATCGTAGCAAGCACAAAGCACATACACCTTACGCGCTCCGTAACTCTTTAAGACTTTGGCACACTCTTGTGTAGTTGTGCCGCTTGTGTATATATCATCTATGAGAAGTATATCCCTGCCGCTTACACGGAACATGGGATTTACTCCGATTGCATCTTCTATATAAAACCGTCTTTCGGGAAGCTTCATTGTACTTAAAGGGCTTATCTCCCTGGTTTTATACAAAATTTCTTCCACCCGAGCTCCCTTCCATCGCTTTGAAAGCTCCCGAGCAATAACCTCCGTCTGATTGTAAAGACGGTCTCTGCCTGCAGACAAAGGTACCGGACAGATAACCACATCTCTTAAATACATTCTGTCCTCGGTTGCCTTATCCATAAAGTATGCATATGCCTTGGCATAGTACCTTATGTTCTCAAACTTGTACTTACGCAGTGCTTCCATAACTTCGCCTTCATATTTCAGCACACTTATTGCTTCATCGAAACTGTATTTGTCATCGCGGACACATTTTGGTACAAGCTTCATTGAAGCACATTCCGCACACAACGGAATATCCGCAAACATAAGCAGATGTCTGCAGCATACTGCACAATGCTTGGGGAACAAAAGTTCTACTGTAATATAGTACAGTTTTTTAAAAAAGGATTTCAACCACATTTTCTTTAAGCCTCTTACAAAGACCGGAATAACGTCTGTCCTCCCGGTTGTTGTCTACCATACTGTAAATAACATCCTCCTTGCCCACCAGGATAACCAGATTTTTGGCTCTGGTAACTCCGGTATAAAGGAGATTTCTGTTAACAAGCATATGAGGAGCTTCATACATAGGTATGATAACGGCAGTAAACTCGCTGCCCTGACTTTTGTGTATGGTAACGCAGTATGCAAGCTCCAGTTCCTCGGATATTTCCTTGAAATCATACACCACCTGACGTTCGTCATACATAACCGTAAGGGTGGAAAATTCATTCCTTATTGAGGTAATGATACCTACATCACCGTTGAACACACCGTTACCCAGTTCCGTAGTTTTTACGTTTGTCCATCGGATATCATAATTATTGCGTATCTGCATTACCTTGTCCCCTTCACGGAAAAGGCGGAATCCGAAATCGTGCTCCTTCTTACTCTTTGCCGGGGGATTGAGTACATCCCGAAGAGCCTCGTTGAGATTCATAACGCCTGCCGTTCCTTTTTTTGAAGGAGCAAGTACCTGAATATCCAAAGAATCGTACCCGTATGCCTTGGGAAGTCTTTCCGAGCAAAGAGAAGTAATGTATCTGACGCCGTCTGATGCCGAAGGCACATCAACGAAAAAGAAGTCCTTGTCCTTGGCATTTAACACCGGGTATTTACCTTCATTGATGCCGTGAGCATTGGTTACTATCATACTTTCTCTTGCCTGACGGAAAATTTCCGTAAGACGTATAACCTCTACGGTTCCGCTTTCTATTATATCTTTAAGTACGTTACCCGGTCCGACGGAAGGAAGCTGATTGATGTCACCTACCATTACAAGACGGGTGCCGGGGCGTATTGCCTTTAAAAGATTGCCTGCCAGAACAATATCCACCATAGACATCTCGTCCACTATTACAACATCGGACTCTATGGGGCATTCCTCATTGACATTAAACTCGGTTTCCTCGTCATCGCCACGGAAGGTGGCTTCCAGAAGCCTGTGAATGGTTTTTGCCTCAAGGGAGCAAACCTGGCTCATACGCTTTGCGGCTCTGCCCGTTGGTGCAGCCAGCGACACGGTAAGCCCGTTGGAATGCATAATATCTATAATGGCATTAATGATTGTAGTTTTGCCTGTACCGGGACCACCTGTTATAACCACAACACCGTTCTGCATGGTGCTTATAACCGCCTGACGCTGAAGAGATGCAAACTCGAGCTTGTGCTTCTTTTCTATTATATCAAGCTGCTTTTCTATATCTTGGGTTTTAACCTTATACTTATACTGATTGAGCTGACTTATTTTTTCTGCCGCATATTTTTCGCAAAGACAGTGAGAATATATATAGATATTTCTGTCTCCGTTTTCCTCTTCGGCTACACAAAGGCTGTCCCTTACAAGCTTGTCGAGAGCTTCCCTTGCATTGCCCTCTCCTACACCTAAAAGCCTTGCCGCCGTAGGTACAAGTATGCTTTCGGGCAGGTATGTATGCCCGAACTGAGTATTATATTTAAGAGTATACAACACCCCTGCCCTTACACGGTTGACATTGCAGGCATCTATATTGAGCTTTGAAGCAACCTCGTCTGCAGTTTTAAAGCCTATGCCGTCTATTTCCTCACACAGCACGTAAGGATTGGATTTTATGATATCCACGGCGGCTGAGCCGAATTTCTTGTATATCTTTGCGGCGGTTTTTACGGATATGCCGCAATCCTGCAAAAATATAACCAGCGTAGATGAACCAAGCTGTGTCATATAGCTTTCATGCATCTTTACAGCTTTGGTTACGCTTATACCCTTTATTACCGCAAGCCTTTCCGGCTCTTTTTCAAGAATGGTAAGACTATCCTCACCGAATGCTTCTACAATCTTTTTGGCGGTGGATTCACCTATACCTTTGATAATTCCCGATGCCAAATATCGGCAGATGGAGCTCTTTGTAGCAGGAAGCACCTTCTCGAAAATCTCGGTTTTGAACTGCTCCCCGTAAGTGGGATGCGTAATCCACTTGCCCGTAAGCTTTACGGCTTCGCCTTCGTTTACTCCGTGAAAATATCCTACGGTGATAAAAGCCTCATCGTCATTTTCTATTTCCATAACCTTGTAACCGTTGTCGGCATTGGAGTATATAATACCAACTACCTCGCCGGATACAGTTTCGTTGCCGGACATCCTGCCACCTCCTTTAAAAAAGAATATACGTATTTATTATACATTTATAAAATAAAAGTGTCAAGGTGACAAAGAAGGCGAAATGCTCAAAAAAATATTTCCTAATTATTACAAAAGTGTTGCATTTTAAAACTATATGTAGTATAATACCTTTGTACATTACACAAGAACTGCTGTTTTTGATTTCATCGGAGGTGCTTTGTATCTTGAAATTACTGGTAATCAGCGATACTCACAACATAATATCCTACGCCTCTGAGCTTATAGAAAATTTAAAACCCGACTACGTTCTTCATCTTGGAGATATGTGCGATGACTGCCACCGTTTGGAAGAAGCATTTCCGCGCAAACTTATAGTTTCCGTAAAAGGAAACAATGACTTTTTTGACAGAACCTATCCTCTTGAAAGATGCTTTGAACTGGAGGGTAAAAAAATATTTATGTGCCACGGTCATAAATATAATGTAAAATCCTCCCTACTTCCCTTAAGCTACAAAGGACGGGAAATGGGTGCCGACATTGTGCTGTACGGTCACACCCACAGGGCTCATCTTGAAGAAGCGGACGGTATGATAATAATGAATCCCGGTTATGCCGGACTTGGCAGATACGGAGTTATAGAAATCAAAGACGGAAAAATTGAAGCTAAACTTGAACAATATGAAAAATAAACTATCCAAGCAAGAAACAGAAACTTTAAGCCGAATAACAAAAAGTGATGTATTGTACTTTGAAAGTCTTACATCCACCTTTGACAAGATACGGGAATATCCCCTCTCCGACGGTCTTACCGTAGTATGCTCAAAGCAAACCGAAGGCTCGGGCAGACTCGGCAGGAAATGGGAAAGCCCCGAAGGTGGTGTGTACTTTACATACTGCATTACGCCGCCTTTTAAAATACCCGTCCCCACCATTACAACGGTATGTGCGGCAGGAGTTCACAGAGCCCTTTCCAAGTATGTAAACTGCTCTGTAAAGTGGCCTAACGATATTGTTTCGAACGGAAAGAAAATCTGCGGAATACTTACCCGCAATATTGTGTCCGACGGAAAAATTGAGGCTGTACTTGTGGGTGTGGGCATCAATGTGAACAATGACTCCTTTCCGGAGGAATTAAAACACGCTGTGTCGCTCAAAACCCTTTGCGGCGGTGAATTAAACGAAAACAAAGTTTTCGGCAGTGTAATCCGTCGCATTGTTCAAGCATACGAGCTGTATACTTATGACGAAAACTTATACTACTACAAAGACAACTGTGTGAACCTCGGCAAGGAAGTAACCATACACTATGTGGATGAAAAAAGCGATGTAACCGGCATATGCACGGATATCCGCGATGACGGTTCTATGGATGTACTAACCTCCGACGGAACAATAAATGTTCACTCCGGTGAGGTATCGGTAAAAGGAATTTATGAAGAAAAGGAATGAGGTACAAATGATACTTCTTATAGACGTAGGCAACACCAACGTAACCATAGGTGCCTGTGAAAATGACAAAATAATCGCCAGCTGGCGTATGACAACAAACAAAGACCAGACAAGTGACGAAATAGGCGTAACATTGCGCAACTTCTTTACTTATAACGAGATAGACATCTCCGGCATTAAGGGAACCATAATTTC
>CAYXPV010000097.1:0-6529 GCA_964467285.1 uncultured Oscillospiraceae bacterium | reverse complement strand
AGACTTTTCTGGACTTTTTCGACAGTCTGAAGCCCCCGTTTTTACGGGAGCTTCTTTTTTTAGTAGATGTTGTAAAGCATTCTTATAACTTCTGCTCTTGTTATCTTGTTCATGGGTTTTACGGTGCCGTCACTATAGCCGGAAATCATTCCCGTTACGGCAAGCTTTGTAAATGCATCCTTGCACCAGGAGGGTATGTCTTTTTCGTCTTTAAAAGTTTTTTCTTCTCCCAGAAGGTTTTCCGGCAAAAGGTCGGATATAACCTTTACCGCTTCAGCACGGGTAAGCTCTGCTGAAGCATCAAAGACTATTTCGTCGCCTTTTTCTTTGCCGTTCATTACCCCAAGTACACAAAGTGCTTTTATGTGGTTTATGCACCATGAGGGGATTTTATCCTCATCGGCGGTTCCGAGAACCTCGTCTTTAAAGTTATCGGTGTTTATGCCCATAATGTTAGCTACCATAACCGCAAACTCGCCTCTTGTAATATTAGCGGCAGGTTTAAAATAGTTTTTACCCGATACCACCGTACCGCGGATTACATTGTGGTAATTCATATATGTTATATAGTCTTTAGCCCAGTAGTCCTCTGTCACGTCCGAGAATATATTCGGGCAGCTTATTCCTGCGGTTGTATAGCTTCCTATAGACTTAAAACCTGCATTATTCATTACCTGTACGCTTATTTTATGAACTCTGTTGTCGTCAAATTCAAGGGTTACGGCATTGTTTTCAAGCTCGAAATCAGCTTCTTTTCCGTCTGCTTTTATGCTGATATTTTTCTTTTCGAGTTCATCTTTGCTGTTACTGTTAAATTCAATATTTACATTGCCTTCCTCCGGTTCGGTAAATATTATTTGGGTGTATTCGTTTTCTTTGTTTACGGTTACGGGTATGCGTTTGGTGTATTTTCCTGCCGTTACGGTTATTTCTCCGTCTGCTGCTTTATCGGAAGCGGTAAATTTACCGTTTTGGTCTATGGTACCTATATCTTCGGAGCAATCCCATACAAAAAGTTTCTTGTCTGCGATAAGTTTTTTATTCCCCACGGTAGCCGATGCACTCAAGGTTATACTTTCTCCCGTAAGAATTTCTATAGTCGTTATACCCTTGCCGTTGGCGGTATTTTTAACGGGAATATCGGTGGGACTTTCAAAGCAGTTTACCACGGTACTTCCCTTTATTTCACCGTCGGAGGCGGTAATTGTAACTTCGCCGTCCCCTTCAAGTATAAGCTTACCGTCATGGGATTTTGATCCCTCCGAGGTTTTGAATACAATGTCTTGGGGGGTGGGAGCTTTGTAGAAATTATCGTCTGTGGCATATGCGGTAAACTGTACCTCGGTACCTGAAAGGTAATTTCCTGAGGTTGGGTACACAAAGAGCCTTTTTGCGATATCTGTTTTTTCGGTTTTGTTTATAAGGCCGATATAGCTGGGTACTTTTCGCTGAGTTCCGCCGGATGGAGAGTTGACGAGAGAAAATTTGTCCGTACCCGGATATATTGCACCGATTGCTGTGGAGCCGCCGCCGTCAAGGTTTATGGCATCGGTACAGCCCAGTTCCTTTAGCCTTTTGGCAAGGGTGTGCATTCTTACACCGTAACTGTGTCCCGACTGTCTGCCGTCTATAGTGTAGAATATAACCGTACCGTCTTCCTTTATTCCTATTGCCGTTCTGGGGGCGGCGTCTGCATCTTTGATTGTTATTTCCGAGTCGGTAAGGAGTCTGCCCCCCACAGCACCCAGAATGTATTTTGCATCCTGCCAGCCTTCGTTGCCTTCACAGGTTGTGGTAAGTTTCACTTCATCGCCGATTTCAAAAAGTTTCATATAGTTCAGAATGTACTCCTCGGCGTTAAGGTCAGCGGTTACCACCAGTTTACCGGGGGCAAGCGCCACCTCGTCCGAAGATTCAAACACATCTTCTACCACACCTGTTTGTGTGGAGTTTATGCATATATCTTCAGGCAAGTCTATTACTACGTGGATTGCAGGACTTTTGGATTTGGTTGTGAGTCCAAAGTCGGAGGTAAATGCAAATATACCCCAGTCCTGCCTTGCCATATTAATTACGGTTACGGGTATGGGTGTAGCCTTTACTTCCATTTGGGTAGTTACCGAAAGGGGAGCTATAAACATCGTACCGTCATCATTTATGCCGATGGCATCGGTGTTCTGATAGTCTTGAACTATCACTTTTCCGTCTGCAATCTGATGGCTTACGGGGTAGCCCATATCCATGGAAAAGAAGTCGGCATTCATCACCATTGCAGGATGCACATTTCCATCCATAAGGTAGTTTGCTTTATCTGTTACGGCGTATCTTGTGTAAAGCTGGTCGTTTCTCAAAAGTACCGGAACCGTTTCTTTGTTGGGTGTGTACTCCACAAAATTTTCTGTCTGGTAGCCCACGCCGCTTTGAGAACTGTATATCACGTTGGTTTCCAGTATGGCACCGTGGCTTATTTTGGTGCGGGAGCTTTTTATTTTTTCCGTTCCCAATACAGAGGCACTTGCAACCGAAGCGGTTAAAAGTGTTGTTACAAGGAATGCGGATATAATTTTATTTATTTTCAAAACATCACCTTCGTTCTTGTAGTGTCGCTATGAATTATAACAAAAAATATTACCCCGATACAACATTTATGCAAAAATTTAATCCAAATTTCACAATTTGTTTACGATTGTAATCTTTCTAACACAGGTAAATACTGGGTTTTGAGGCTGTTTGTTTTTTTTGAAAACAGTAGGCGAAAATTTATGTTACAAGCCTGTATAATGGAATTACAGCAGGTGACACGCGGGAAAGACCGCAGACTTTGCTGACACTTCGGAAAGACGAAAGGAGAAAAAAATGGAAAAAGAAACAATCACAACACAGGGGGCTCAAAACCCACTCATGGCAGAAAAGGCTCAAAGCCTTATCGGGGAGGTCGCCGAACCCACGGCTTCGCCAATTCCGGAGGAAACTATGGAGGCGGACACAGGGACAAATGCAACCGACAATATTGATAACAGTGCGTTGGATCCCCAAGACGCCACCGAAAATTCTTCGGAGGAAGCAGACAGCAAGTCTTTGAAAAGGGCAGAATTTGAAAAGCTCATCAAAGGCGATTACAAGGAGTTTTATGAGGAGAGAATCAAGGATAATCTTTCCAGAAGGTTTAAGGAAAATGCCGAGTTAAAGCAGAAAAACCTTCGCAACAGTCACATCGTGGAAATGCTCTGCGATAAGTACAATGTGGAAAACGGTGATTTTGAAGCTTTGCAGAGAGCTATAGAATCCGACGATGCCTATCTTCTGGCAGAAGCCCGGAAGCGGGGAATGGGCATTGAGGATTACAAGTATATCCGTAAGCTCGAATCGGAGAACAAAAAATACCGTTCCATGTCAAGTCACTATGAGGCGATGGAAGAAGCCAACAGAACCGTTGAACGATGGTATCTGGAAAGCGAAAGACTGAAGGAAACTTATCCCGACTTCAACATTGTGGAAGAGAGTAAAAATGCATCTTTTGTTTCTTTGGTTAAAAGCGGCATAGATGTTAAGACAGCCTACGAAGCCGTCCATCACAACGAACTGGTGTCCAAAGCGGCAGACGAAGCTGCAAGGAATGCCGAAATTAAAGCTGCCGAAGCCATAAGACAAAGAGCTATGCGACCTGCTGAAAACGGACTTTCCTCACAAAGCTCTGCAATAATAAAAAGCGATGTATCAAAGCTTTCTGCAAGCGAACGGGCGGAAATCGCCCGCAGGGTGTCAAGAGGGGAGAGAATTACCTTTTGATGCCAAAAGAAAAGGAGGAAAATAAATGTCAGAAATTATAAGCAATGAATTCAATATGAATCCCAATACCACAAACGGTCTTTCTGCTGAAATGAAGACCTATTACAGCGACTATCTTATAGATAACGCAGTACCCAATCTTGTACATGACCAGTTTGGTCAGAAGCATCCCATTCCTGCAAACGGCGGTAAAACAATCAACTTCAGAAAGTTTGTTCCCTTCAGCAAGGCATCAAAGCCCCTCACCGAAGGTGTAACTCCCGACGGCGGAAGCCTTTCCGTAACAAATGTTACTGCGGAGGTTTCTCAGTACGGTTACTATGTAACACTTTCCGATGTGCTTATGCTCACAGCGGTAGATAACACTCTTGTTGAAACTACCCGACTTCTCGGTAATCAGGCAGGCAGCACTCTTGATACCGTTTCCAGGGAAGTGCTTAACTCCGGTACAAGTGTTATGTATTCCGGATTAAAGGATGCAAGATGTATGCTTGAGGAAACATCCAAACTCAGCGTAGACGATGTTTTCCGCGCGGCAAGATTCTTAAAGTCACAGAATGCTCCCAAGATTGACGGCGGTTATGTAGCAATAGTTCATCCTGACGTAAGCTATGACCTTATGAGAGATGAGGAATGGACAGATGTAAATAAGTATTCTGCTTCCGGCAACATCTTTAACGGGGAAATCGGCAAAATCGGCGGTGTAAGATTTGTGGAAAGTACAGAAGCAAAGATTTTCCATGCAAATGACCTTACTTCTTCTTCCAGAACCCTTACCGCATCAAGCTTCTCAAAGACAGCTACCGATACTGCCGCAGATTACGGCTCTGTAAGCCCCTACAAGCTTGTGCTTAAGGAAACTCTCACAGATGAGGACGCCAAGAACCTTGTGGGCAGAAAAATCCATGTTGTTAATAAGAACGCCTTAAACGACGAAGTGGGTATTCTGTCTTTGACAATTTCGGGTGCAACGGCTTCAACCTCTTCCGTGTATTTCCTTGAATCTTCAATACCCGAAACATGGCCCTTCACCATACTTGCCGACTACATAGTATATCCCGGTGAGGCAGGTGCCAGAGGAAGAGATGTATATTCCACCTTGGTACTTGGTGCAAATGCCTACGGCGTTACCGAGGTTACCGGCGGCGGTCTTGAACATATTGTAAAGCAGCTTGGCTCCGGCGGTACTGCCGATCCTCTCAACCAGCGTGCTACTGCAGGCTGGAAGGGAACAAAGGTATGCGAACTTCTTGTAGACAACTACATGATAAGAATCGAAAGTGTATCCAGCTTCGAAAGCGGCGAAAATTAATTAACCGCACATTACAAATATGATTGTTGGGGCATAATGCCCCAACAATTCCATTAAAGAAAGGAATGATTATATGGCTACAAAAACAAACAGCAAAACAACTAATACCTTAAGTGCAAAGGATTATTATAACGAGCTTATTACCGTTAAGCTCTTCAAAGATAACAACAGATACAAGGACGATGTATTTGTGGCAGTGAACGGTGTGGGTATGATTGTCCCCAGAGGTATAGAGGTAAAAATCCCCCGTAAGTATGCCGAAGCACTTTTTAACAGTGAACAGCAGAACAGCTTTGCAGCCTGGTATCAGGCAAAACTTCAGAATGATGCGGCGAGAGCCGAATCTGCAGTTTAAGGGATTGTGCAAAGTATGTTAGGTACCGATTGGAAAGTCATACGGGATGATTATATATCATCGGGTATGAGCTACAGAGATATCTGTCAAAAGCACGGAGTAAACTATAGTGCCTTAAGCAAGATAGCTTCAAAAGAAGGCTGGTACAAAACCCGAAAAGAATCGGAAAATCGTTCACTCTCCCGAGAGGAGAGGATTCTCAGCATAAGCGACACTCTTTTGGACAAAATTGAAAAGTCCATATCCGAACTGGATCGCTGCATAGTAAAATGCAAGGAGAAAACCAAAACCCTGGAATATGACTACGATACGAAAAAGCCCATAAATGAAGTGGTTGAGGAAAAAGAAGATATTCAGATAATTGAAGGAATGATAGACAAAATGGGATTAAAACAGCTTGTGTCAACTCTTAAGGATATAAAAGATATTCACCGTTCCATAGAGGGGGACGATGGGTCCGGTGAGGAAGATTCGGGTGTTATTTTACTCAGCGACGTGGAGGGAGATTGCGGAGATTATACCTATGAAGAATAAACCGATTTGGAAACCGCAGACAAAGCAGGCGGTGTTTCAGGCAAGGGGGGAGTACGAAGCTCTCTACGGAGGAGCTGCCGGAGGCGGTAAGTCCGATGCTATACTCACCGAGGCTTTAAGACAGGTGCATATACCCCATTACAGAGGGCTTATCTTAAGAAAAACCTATCCTCAGCTTTCGGAACTTGTGGACAGAAGCAGGGAGCTTTACAGTAGGGCATATCCCAAGGCGGTTTATAACGACAGCAAGCATTTCTGGAAATTTCCCTCCGGTGCCAAAATATATTTTGGAGCAATGCAGCATACCAAGGACAGAATAAATTATCAGGGAAAACGTTATGATTTTATAGCCTTCGATGAACTTACCCATTTTACCTGGGAGGAATATTCCTATATGTTTTCCCGTAACAGACCGTCAGGTTCCGGTACAAGATGCTACATAAGAGCTACCACAAATCCCGGAGGAATAGGTCACGGGTGGGTTAAGGAACGTTTTATAACTGCCGCACCGCCCATGACTCCCATTAAAACCAAAATAT
>CAYXPV010000096.1:0-6590 GCA_964467285.1 uncultured Oscillospiraceae bacterium | reverse complement strand
CACAAGGCTACCCTTATTTGTACCGCTAAGTACAGAATCGGGATGGGTAGAATCAAAGGTGAATCCGGGTATATTACGCTCGGAATATGTAATAGTTTCTCCGTAATCTGCCATTTTTTCGTCGGAATAGCTTACTTTTGAGGGGTAAGTACCGTCGATATTCTGCAGATATTCACGAATCTTGTATTCCACCCTGGAGGGAGTGGAGCTTCCGCCGCCACCGGTGTTAACCTTCATATTGAGGAAGGTTGCCTTGGTATTCTCCTGAATATTCTTAAAAGGCTCTTCCACTCTGTAGTTAAGGAAGTTTACAATACCGTTTACGTCGTTGATTACAACCTTTTCCCCTACGGTTGTGTTGGTAAGCTTAACCTTGCCTTCACCGCCGCGGAAAAGGATTCTTCCGGTTACGTTAACATTGGTAAGATTAAAATTGCCTGCACCGACACCGTCACCGACAATAAGATCACCGTTAATGGTAACATCATTTAAGGTAACGTCCTTCGCACGGATTATGGTTGTTCCATAAGTGCCGTAGTTTATGGTAATATTATCGGGAATATAGGTCTTGAATATGTTGTGCATAACCTGCGCAAATTCTTCTCTGGTTATGTAGCTCTGGGGCATAAGCTGTCCCTTTTCGTTACCGTTGACATAACCGCGAGCTGCCATAGCCGAAACCTGACCTTTTGCCCACGAGGAAACAGAGCTTTCGTCTGTAAACTTAGAAAGCTCGGATGGGTTTCCGTCATCAAGTACAAGCGCTCTTGCCAGAACCGCAAGCATAGATTCACGGGTAATATATCCCATAGGTTCTGCCTTATCGCTGCTAACGCCGACTATTGTCTGCATATTAACTGCCTTGGCAATTTCATCATAATACCAAGTACCTGCCTTTACATCGGTAAATGCCGAAATGTCGGCTTTGACGGTTGCACCAAAGGCACGATTAATAACCGCAGCCGCTTCCGCCCTGGTAAGGTAGTCCTTGGGGGCAACGGTGCCGTTACCCTTTCCTTTTAACAATCCGTTTTCCACAGCAGCAGTCATAGCTTCTTCGGACCAGCTTCCCCACGGGAAATCCGAGAATTTTGAACCTGCAGCCGCGTCGGCAAATACCGGCATAGCACTCAACAGAATAAGTACGCTAAGCAGTAATGCCAATGCTCTGTTTGCTGATTTCATTTGCAATCTCCTCCTGAATCTATTTGTAATCTTCATCATCTAACTTATTTAGATAATAAGACTTCTTCAAACTTTTTTCTGTATAATAATAATTCTGAATTTCTTTAGCCAAACTGTGATCTCTTCCGACTTTGGTTAATTCTGCCTTAAGCTCTTTTATAAGCGAATTAACCTTTTCGTCGCACTCCGACTCCAACTGACCAACCGTTGCGACGTAACTATCCACAATATCCATAACCTTGGATCTGTCGTAGTGAGTCGCTTTATAATCCGCATAAGCCTGATCGCCTATTGCTTCAAGCTTTGTTATAAACTCTGCCTGAATTACATACAGCTCTGCAACAATTTCGGAAACCTTATCATTGCCTGTAGACTGTGCAGGCTCTTGAACCGGTTCCTCCGGCGGAGGGGGCTCGTCCGCAGGTTCTGTAGGTTCGGGGGCTTCCTCTGCCTTATTTTTACTCTTGCGAATTTCCTCAAGGGTAATCTCACCTTTAACTATTCTCTTTGCTTCCTCTGCGGTTATTTCCCCGTTCTTTAAAGCAAGAGCTTCCTCGTCGGTAAGTTCACCTCGTATATCAATCAGCGGATCTTCCTCGGCAATTTTTTCCATTTTTGCTTTGTTGTCCTGCATCTGCTTCTCAATGTCATCTGTGGAATACCACCAAGCATTCCATGCAGAAACAATATTATCCCATGTAACAAGACTCAAAATATTTCGAAATCTTATGCAAAGGGCAATAATAATCACCAGTAAAACTGCAAGAATCACAAGTACAACCTTTTTAACTCTACCCTTCTTTTTGGGTTTGTTGTCCGATTTGTTTTCCTCTTCGGCAAGGTCTTTTTCTGCAGAATCATTTTCCGTCAGTTCCTCTGTATCAGGGGTTATATTTTCTGCTTTTTCAACATCATTTTCTTCTGAATAATTCTTTTTGCTTTCTTCCATAAATATCTCCTCAAATCCACGGAAATCAAAGATTCCCATTCACAAACGCCATATCAAAAAGCCAATGAGGGCGTAAAGGTACACTATATACAATTATACATAATATATTTTACACTTATTACGTCAAATTGTCAATAGTTATATATTGCCTCTACTCGATTTTTTGCTCAAAAAAGATACAAATACCGACCGGTGTTGACACCTACATCAATGTGTGCCTCCGGCAGATTATTCTTCTGCCAAAGCTGAATATCGGCATCATCAAATTTGTATTTTGAACGGAAGGTTTTGGCATTACCCTCTGAACCAAAAAGAATAACCTTCTTGTCAAATACTGCAAGCCCTTCTACCGTACAAGGTCTGCCTACGCCGGTAAAGACATCCAGAGTAATGCGGAAGAAAAATCTCAAATCCACCGAGTAATACCCTCTGTTGAACTGTACGGGCTCCACGTCAGAATATATCCATATGATTTCCGCTTTTTTTGCCTTAACGCTCATTGCTCTGTCCACGAGGCATTGACCTGCCTCGGTCAGATATACTCTTAAGTTTTCGATACATTCTTTGTCCCTGCAAGAATCATAAATTTTGCTTGTTTCTATGCAGGTACTGCCGCTGTTACAACCATTCTGACATGACTGATTGTAACCGGGAAGCACTTTTTCACCCATTATAAATTCCTCCCAATAGTTTGATTTACTGCTTCACTATATAATATGCAATTTATAAAATAGGGTTACAAATTAAACATAAAAAAACAGTCTTTGAACGAAAGTTGTATCCACTTCCGTTCAAAGACTGAGTTTCGCTAATTTTTTGCCATATGATTTTTTACAACCTTAAGCTTCATAAAGCTCTTTGAAATTATAAATCCCTCAAGGACAATATCCTTTCCGTTTCTTCGCATGGATTTAAGTTTGTATTGCCTGTCTATCTCTTCCGCGACGGTCTCGGGTTTTCCGTAACGTTCAAGTTGCCTGTATGTCGGTGCATTAAGAGGCTTAATATAGTAAACTATAAGCTTGATATAAAGATACATAAGCACCGCAAGATAAAGCCAAAAGAAAGTATGGTCGGAAGTTTCCGCTTCCATTTCAAGGTTTCTTGCATCTATAACGCAATCGTAAAACTCCATAGGACCTTCCTCTGCGGTTATTTCAGACAACTTTGAGCGTACACATTTTTGCATATGAACAATACTCGCTGTCAGCTCGGAATCTATCTTTTGATCCGAAAAAGCAAGTACGGCTACCTTCCTGCCCTCAATCTCTGCTATGTACAGGTTGTACATATCCACATACATAACCTTACCGGACGGAGGTGTTACCTTACCTTTAAAAACCTTTTCCGTCTTTTCAATTTTATCCGCCTTCAACGTAAATCTGTATTTGTCATCCTGCCAATAACTGGACTTTTTAAGATAGGAAGCATCGGGGTTTTGTCTGTCCTTTCTGGTAAGCTCTTCCTGTTCACTAATCTTAACGACAGATGTTTCTGAAACAAATCGTTCTACATCCAGTTCACTTGGTCCGAACCACGCCGTTTTAAGGTAGGGAAGCTTGTTTATAGAATACATAACAAACAAAACAGTAAGCAAAATATTTATAACCAAAAACTTTATACGATATCGCGACATACCTTTATACAATACGTTGTTCTTATCTATTTGCGTCTTCATTTGCGCCCTCCTTTACTCGGCTTTCTCATATTCATTGTAAACATCTCGTCTTGAAACGCCTCTTTGCTTTGCCGCTTCTTTTATGGCATCTTTCTTTGGAAGTCCGGTTGCAATGAGAGCATTTACATGGTCCACAACCGAAAGTTCGGAAAACATTTCCTCTTTTTCTCGGTGCGCCTCTTCCGGTGATTTTCCTGCCACCACCAGTACATATTCACCCTTGGGGTAATGGTCTTCTTCATAGTATTTTAAAGCATCTTCCAAAGTCGTAACCATACATTCTTCGTGTATTTTGGTAAGTTCTCGCACTATGCTTATGCTCCTGTTTCCAAAAACCTGAAGCATATCTCCCAGGGTACGTATAAGCTTATGGGGAGCTTCATGAAATATCATGGTTCTTGTTTCTTCTCTGAGTGATTCCAGATGCTCATTTCTGCTCTTTTTGTTTACGGAAAGAAATCCCTCAAAGCAAAATCTCCCTGTATCCTGACCGGAAATTATAAGAGCGTTTATAAGCGCTGCAGCCCCCGGAACAGGCACAACATGTATACCGTTTGATATACAAAGCTTTACAAGGTCTTCGCCGGGGTCAGAAATGGCAGGTGTACCTGCATCTGTTATGAGAGCCACATTTTTTCCGTCTTTAAGCAAAGATATAATGTATTCCCCTTTTTCCTTTTTATTATGTTCAAAATAGCTGGTAAGGGGTTTTTGAATATCAAAGTGATTGAGCAACTTCAGCGAATGACGGGTATCCTCGCAAGCTATCAGGTCCGAATTTTTTAAAGTTTCCAAAGCTCTGTAGGTTATATCCTCCAGATTACCTATAGGTGTTGCCACCAGGTACAGCTTTCCCGATTCCATATAAATTCCTCACTTCCAATTTACATATATTGGTTTTTCAAGCTTGAGGGAGGGGCGTCCGCCAAGCATTCCCTCAACCAGTATAAGTGTAGCCGCCCTCTCAGGATCGGGATGTACAAACGCCAGCCGCTTCGGCTCTATATTTACATCCCGCATACAACAAAGCACATCACACAATCTGTCTGCTCTGTGTACCATATAAAAATACCCACCGAACTTAAGAAGTCCGGCAGCAGCCTTTGTAACGTCACTTAAGGAAGCAAAGATTTCGTGTCTTGCCGCCGCAAGAGCATCTCCGGGATTCTTGAAACCGGCTCCCACCTTCATATATGGCGGATTGCAGGTAACTACATCTGCTTCCCCGAATTCAAAATACGACTTCCAGTTTTTAAGATCGTCATTTATAAAACTCACCTTGTCGGTAAGATTATTTATTTTTGCATTTTCCTCAGCAAGCTCGAAGGATTCCTTAAGGAGCTCAACTCCCACGATTTTCTTGGCCTTTGTTTTTGCACTCAGGAGTACCGGTATTATACCGTTGCCGGTACAAAGATCAAC
Organism: uncultured Oscillospiraceae bacterium; assembly: GCA_964467285.1. Classification (GTDB taxonomy): domain Bacteria; phylum Bacillota; class Clostridia; order UMGS1810; family UMGS1810; genus RGIG8748. The sequence goes on along the minus strand of CAYXPV010000096.1, from coordinate 1,356 downwards.
TACGGTTGAACCACTCGGAGCTTTGGCAAAGTCCGTCAGCAGTACGCTGTCGGTACCGAAGCAAAACAAATCGGTATCCTGAATAAGTCTGAGGTTATTAATTCCCAAATCATCTGTTCTGCGCATAAATTTCTCTTTCCGGCTGTAAATAGCCAAAAAAGGCTGCCTTTTTGGGGCAGCCTTTCCTGAATTTAAAACATTAATTATTCAGCTACGGGAGCACCTACGGGGCAAGCACCTGCACATGCGCCGCAATCGAGACATGCATCTGCATCGATAACGTATTTGCCATCACCTTCAGAGATAGCCTCTACAGGACATTCGGAAACGCATGCACCACAGCTGATGCAATCATCAGTAATATTGTATGCCATTAGGAAAACACCTCCTTAATTTTAAACCTTGTTCATATTATATTAAATTCAAGGCTGTTTGTCAATATTTAATCTTCAAGACCTTTAAGTTCTGCCATATTAATTTTTTCTTCATCTTTTTTGTTGTTGCGCTTAAGAATCTTAACTTCCTTAACCTTGTATTCTCTTAATGTTTTATCCTCTTCGCCCACAGCAACAGTAACAAGACCTTTAAGCACACTTACGGCTGTAACGGTTCCCTTTCCGTCTGAAGTTTCTACAAGAGAGCCAACGGAGGGAGCATTCTTTGCCAAAGATTCATAAACCGCCTGCTCGTTTTTAAGGCAACACATAAGTCTGCCGCAGGTTCCCGATATCTTGGTGGGATTAAGGGAAAGATTCTGTTCTTTTACCATTTTAATGGATACGGGGTCAAAATCGCCCATATAGGAATTACAGCAAAGAACTCTTCCGCAAATGCCGAGACCGCCAACCATCTTTGCTTCGTCACGTACACCAATCTGTCTTAATTCTATTCTGGTTTTAAATACCGCGGCAAGGTCGCGTACAAGCTCTCTGAAGTCAATTCTGCCCTCTGCCGTAAAATAGAACAAAATCTTGTTGTGGTCAAAGGTATATTCAACATCTATGAGCTTCATATCAAGATTGTGTTTTTCAATTTTCTGGCGGCAGACTTCCATAGCTTCTGCCTCTTTCTTTTTGTTGTTTGCAACAGTTTTGTCATCCTCTTCGGTTGCAATGCGTATTACCTTTTTTAAAGGAGAAACAATCTTATCTTCACTTACTTCCTTAGAATCTATTACAACAAGACCGTATTCGATACCCCTTGAGGTTTCTACAACAGCATGCATACCGTTTTCAAGTTTGAAATCGCCGGGATCAAAATAATAAATTTTTCCCATCTTTTTAAAACGTATACCTGTAACTTTAACCATATTTATATATTCCTTTCGTTGTTTACAACTATCTCAATTCTCTGCGG
>CAYXPV010000095.1:0-6603 GCA_964467285.1 uncultured Oscillospiraceae bacterium | reverse complement strand
TTGCTGTGCGTTTTAAGGAGAGTCCGTTGGTTATTATGTCGGCGGCTACCTGTGGGTGAAAAGGTGCCTTAATTTCGTGCATGTACTTAATTAATTTTTACTTTTATTTATATGTTTCATGCATAACGGAACCCAACACCCACCAAACGCCCATGTTGTCTTTAACTGCCGTTTTACCCACAGCAAAATCTTCGTAATCGAACTCAGCATCTTCGGGAGAGGTAGCCGTGGCTTCCGCTGTTACTACGCCATCCTTCAGCGAAAAGAGATAATAATATGTACAATTCTCTAATGTAGCATTGTCTTTTTTGGAGGCTACTGTAATATTTACACGTAACTCACCATAATACTTATCGTCGTCATAGACAAAATCGGTTTCTTCCCGGAGCCCGGTTATAAATTCATCATCTTCAGTCAGTTCTTCCGTGCTCCAGGATGCGTCAACAAACGTGATAAAGTTTTCGTTTTCACCGTCAAATGATTCCATTTCAGCAATAAAATCGGATACTGTTTCCATTTCCGCTACACCGAAGGGTTCATCAAAAATCTTATACGCTTCAACAGCACTTATAAATTCCTCCCGGGAAACACCACAAGATGCAAAAGATATGACCATAACAATTACCAAATACAAACATAAGTTTTTTTTGAATTTCATGTAAAACAACTCCCTTTATACTCCTCTTTCAAAAGTTTTGAATTCCGTTCAAAGCATCATCGAACTTTTTTCCAACAACCTCCGCCAAAGGAGAATATTATTCCTTCGGAATCACACTCAAAATCACGTAAAGTAATATCGTTGCCACCGCCTAAATGAATAATCAAATCTTCACCACCGGTATCATTTTCAACAATGCTGTAAGTTCCTGTGTACGTATCTCCTGCCTTATTTATATCTAACAGGCCACCGGCACTTGTCAAGGTTACGGTATCACCACTAAATTCCATGGAAGAATAAAGACTTCCGATTGTCGTATCGGTAGTCGGGGAAATATATTTACCCTCAGGCTTTTCCGAGCCGCTGCAGGCTGTTAAACCAACCAAAACAAAAATCATACATATAATTGCTGCAATTTTTTTCATAGTGTAAACCTCTCTTCTTATATCGCTTTAAATATTAATGTGAACATAATTATATTAACCCTTGAAATCAATCGATATGGCTGAGTATTATGTCAATAATCTCCAACGCTGTTTCGGAATCGCATTCATACCACACTTTGGTTCTACCGCCATTTTGTACAAAGGACAATGTGTTGTCCTCAAATTCAATAGAGGACATTTCCATTACTTTGTCCTTTACACTTGACGATTCACCGATTGCTGTAATTGTAGTGCCATCCACTTCGTAATTATACAAAGCTGCTCTTTCCTTTGACTTTTGGTATAGGATAAGCAAACCATCATCGGTAAAAATTGCGAACATGTCGGATTCTCCGTTCATATCCCAAACAGTGATAATTTTCTCTTTGATTTCTTCTTCGGAAATGCCTTCTTCCGGTTCTTCTTCGAAAATATCCTCTGTTGGTTCTCCTTCGGTGCTTACTTCCTCTTGTGATGTGCCGGTTTGGGTTTCGTAACCTGTGCATGCGGTTACACTTACCACCAGGACAACAACCATTAAAACCAATAAAAACTTTTTCATTTTCTTTTCCTCCTTGTTTTTTGTGTTAAATAATATTTTGTGATTATACCACACCAAACCAAAATGAAACCGTTATTTAATACTGCCTGTAAATAAATTTTTGTATATAATTTATCAGCTTATCGCGGTTTATTCGCGTTATTTTGCTGCTGAACCCCGGAGGGACTAAAACAAGCCTGTATGTTTTGCCATCGCATGTTAAAAATTCCACACCTGTTTTTCTGAACTCGCCCACTGCAACTATTGCACTTAGTGCTATGGAATAGTTGGACTCACCTGCAGCCGATATCACTCCGACAACCAAGTTGAGCCCTGCTTTAACTCCTGCCTTTAAAGCACTTATTTTATTCCAGATAAGGTGCCTGTTGGTCAGATAGAACTCTCCTTCTCTGAAAACTCCACCATCGGACAGATTTGCTTTGTTTTGGTACAACAATTTTTCGCCGGGCATCAATAGCGGTTGATGTGCCATAATGATTCCTCCAAATAAAAAATATCGTTATTAATTACTAAAATTGACCGGATATTTACAGTACTCCGTTCCGTCAATATAAATCGTATAATTAACCACGCCTTTACCTTTTAAAGTAATTTGCACCGTATTTTGTGTTTTGGGGTCAATTGTGTTAGAATAAACCGTATTTCCCAAAGAGTCAACCACCATTACAGATATTGGCTCACTATATCTGCTCATATCAAGCTCTATAGTCTTAGTATTCGTCGACGATGAATTATTCTCTGTCCGAGGCGTTTTGTCCCTTTCAGCTGAATCATTGTTGCTTTCATCATTACTTTCCTTATAGTCTTTTGGAGATACAAAATCCAAAAGCTCTATTTCACGCAAAGACACGGTATTACTGTTTTCTCCGCTTGTACTTTCAATAAGACAAAAGCTTTTTTCTCGTCCATACTTGTCTGTATACACAATCCCGTACAATGGCATTACACCGGGAAATTCCAACCCGACAACAATATGCTCATTTGAATACAAAGATGCCTTTTCATACAAAATATCTTCAATGCCATAAGTATTGCTATTTATGCAGCTGATTCTGACAACCTTAAAATCAGTTACTTTTTCATGAGCAAGCAAATCAACATTTACTTGATATTTCGAATTTACAAGCGACACGCAGTTGTCTTTGATTCGACCGTTTGCGGGATAATTCTTGTATACTTCGATTGCACCGTAAACCTTTTCTTCATCCTTTGTTGAGGTTTTGGCATTTGAATTTGGCTTAGCAGACTCAGAAGCTTCCGCATCCTCTTCTTCAAAAAATCCGGTTTCGAAGGCAGGCAGATATCGAACAGTAAAGGACAATATAGTCATATCATTGCCTATTCCAATCATATAGGAATACTCCAAATCCTCCTGCACCTTTTGCAATTTTTGTATTTTATCGTTCTTTGAGCTTATGTTGACCATATCATTAAGAATCATGTTGATATTATCAACTGAATTGACATCGTCACGATAAAGAGTCAGATGAAATGCACCGGAAGCCAAGAAATCATCAAACTCTTTTTCACTAAGGTTAGCAACACCCTCTGTTTTGCATATAACTGCTGACTGAAGCTGGATTACCTTGCCGTTCTTTGCCAATCCCATAATTTCCATGCGGATAATCTCGCCGTCATCCGAGGTAACCGTTCCGCTAAAACTTTGATTGTAATTATCTTCGTGTACTTCCTTTATTTCAAAGCCTTGTATACCTTCCCAAGTTTTTCTAGCATATATATTTCTGTAGGCATTTTCCAGTTCTGCCTCAAGTCCATCTATATCGGGAAGTGCAGAAAAACTATCCTGTTGCAAGGCTTCAGGCTGACTTTGCATATAGTCAAAAAGAAGCACACCCCCAAAATAAGCAGCAATTCCCAAAACAGTAATCAGCAAAATACTCAAAAGGACAATTGCCATTTTTTTACGCGGATTACTTCTTCTTGAACGCCTTATACGTCTGTAAAACTCCTCGTGTTCACCATGATAACCAAAATCATTTTCTTTGTAATCAAAATCATTGTAGTAGTTACCCATCACAGCCCTCCGCATCTTTGCCATTCGTAAATATTGAGATACACTTGTCTGAATTAATAAATCCACAACAAAAGCACTTTAGTTACGGAATTTTCACAAATATTATAACATACGCGAAAGTCAAATGCAACTATTTATTAAACCAATTTTTGAACTAATATTTGACTATTTCATTAATTAATGAAATTAGTTAAAATTATAATATATGGAGGTGATTATGTGGATTTTATAATCAGAAAGCCCTCAAGTTCAAATCGCACAGTAAGAATGCCGGACACACTCATAGAAAAACTCGGAAGTATTGCAAACGAAAAAGGAATATCTTTCAACCAACTTGTAATACAATGCTGCGAATATGCACTTGAACATTTAAACGACAAAAAAAGACCTTCTGTGTAATTATATATTTAATCACACAGAAAGTCTTGGACTTTTTGTCCAAATTTTACCGGTCACAAATTATTTTATTACCTTCCATTTCGTATCCTGTAATATCACCCGGATTTTCCCAATACACGTTCAGCCTTTTAAGAATATTGTTTGTCCAGAATGAGTACCCTTTGGAAAACATATCCTGCTTGCACAATGAAAAACCTGTATTTGCATCATAGGTTATACACCATGCTATACAGTAATTGACGTTGTTATAAAACATTTTTCCGTATGAACCCATTGAGGCTTCGTTCAACCCTATTATTAACTCCGTTGCACCGTCATCGTTAAAGTCATAACATATTATATCGGCATTTTTCCTTAAATTATCGGTATAGTCCTTCCTGTATTCATACTGATTTTCAAACCGAAATCTGTGGCTGAAGGTATGACCGTGCTTATCATCCAAATTTACCGACAGTACTCCCTCATTTAAAGTAATATCTGCATCAATTATGTTGTTTTTTCCAACCTTTATTTTACCTTTTTTATTGATATCATCAATAAAAATAATATGTTCCCATGGAGATTCCATTTTGAATATGCAAACCTGGGAGTAATAATTCAAATTTTTGTACAATTCTTCGTTGGTGCCGTCGGGGAATCCCGAAAAAGTTCCTTCAAAATCCACTTCTTCAACTTCCGGTACCGTCTTTTCCGATTCGGGAGGTATTTCCTTTTCGGTATTGTGTGGCTCATTGCCGTTATTGCTGTTATCACCTTTAATTTCTTTTTCGGGTTCTTCGATATGGTCCGGTGTTGTGATATCTGTTGCAATTGGCTCTTTAACGGCGTTATCTTCTATAACGGTGTTTCCTCCAAAGAAGAAAAAGCACATCGCCAATACAATAATAATTACTGATAATGTAATCAGTGAATACCTTAAGTTGCTATGTGCGATTGCTTTCTTTACTTCCCTTGCGCTCCTATATCTCTCCGCCGGGTCAAGCCGGGTACACTTTTCTGCTGTTTTCAGTAAATTTCCCTTTACATTGCCCCAATCGAGAAGTGCCTTTAAGGTTACACCGAAAGCATAAATATCGGTTTTAAAATCTGTGGGCAGCATTCCGTATTGTTCAATAGGTGCATAGCCGAATGTTCCCATTGTTTCGGTATCACGCCTTATGTCTTTGCGGTATATTCGCGAAATATCGTAATCTGTCAGTCTGATGCGTTTTTTATCATCAATCAATATATTATCGGGCTTAATATCTCTGTGAATAATATTTGCCTTATGAATGGCATCAAGACCATCAAGGATTTGCTTTGCTATGTACTTTATATCTTTTGCGCAGAAAGGGTCCTTGCGCTCCATACACTCACTTAAGGTTACACCGTAAATGTACTCTTCCGTAACAACAGTTACATCATCAAATTCCACAGAATATATTTTGGGGATTGCCGGGTGCTCTATTTGCAGAAGGGTTTTGTATATCTCTCTTTTGTCGCCCTCTATCTCCCGTTTTAAATACTTGTTACCCTCTGCATCTTCAACCAGAGTAACTTTTTGACGTTCAGTCTGTTTAATTGTTTTTATTTCCTTAAGGGAACCAAGGTCAAACATTTTCGACACTCCTTGCATATTGCTTTGCAATGTATTATAATAATTATATTAAATGAACAGGAGGCTTGTCAATGGCAACCATAACAGAAAATTTGTTAAAAGAACTGAAAAGCATATCGAATATAGAAGAATTTTTCAAAAAATACGAAAGCGACTTCATCACCGAAACCGTATCGGGATACTTAACCCAACTCCTTGAAATAAAAGGTATCGGTCTTTCGGAGGTTGCAAAAAACTCCGGAACGGGAGAATACGTGTACAAAATATTCCGTGGCGACAGAACTGCCTCTCGTGATGTATTGATTTCCATTGCATTCAGCATGAAGCTTTCTCTGGAAGAAACTCAACTGCTTCTACGTATTGCAAAATTTGCAATTCTCGATTCACGCAACAAAAGAGACAGCGTGGTTATATTCGGCATCACACACGATTTGGATGTATTTAAAACTGATGACCTTCTTGAAGAACAAAATCTTGTAACACTGCATTAAAAAAACTGTATACTTAAGCAAAGTAAGCTTAAGTATACAGTTTTTTCATATATTTATATTTGCGATGCTTTTACAATTTGCCACGGTACGCCAAATCCGGAAATGTACATATCTCCTGTTGCCAAGTCGGCATTCGACAGCTTAATATCAATTTTTTCTCCGGGTAAGAGCATTACGCAACCTTCCGAGAAAAGTACGTTATCTTTAAGGTCACACTCTGCGGTAAGCGCGGAAACCACATATTCGCCCGTGTTTGTAATGGTGAGAATATCGCCGTCAAGGGAAGCTTCTATATTGCACTCAGGCTGAGAAAGAAGTTTTGCAAAGGGTACATCTTCCGTGGAATGTATACTGTAGCCTCTGTCAATCTCTTTGCCCTCTGCATCAAAAAGGATTTGTCTTACAAAGAACACTCCCTCGGGCAATTTACCAAAAT
>CAYXPV010000094.1:0-6607 GCA_964467285.1 uncultured Oscillospiraceae bacterium | reverse complement strand
ACCGCAACGGCAAGGTTTATGATGTGTTTAAAAATGTCCGCATAAGGAACTGCACCATCTGGAATGACTGGGGTAAATCCCTTGAAATAGGTGCCGAAGCGAGAGCAGAGGCAATACACGATGTTGTATTTGAAAATTGCGATGTTATTCACGTTACGGGAAATGTCCTGGATTGTTGCAATATCGATTATGCGGATGTTTATGACATCACCTACAGAAATATAAATGTTGAGTATGACGATGTTATTATGGCACCGGCATTCCAGACAAAGGATTCGGAAACATATATAAACAGTGACATGGAATACGCACCTGTCCTAATCGGTGTTGCCGCAAGCTACCACCATGAGTATTCTGCAGGTGGTACACGTCGCGGCAAATGCCATGACATCAGATTTGAAAATATACATTTGTACGGCAAATACGAACCCAAATTGTACTTTGAGGGTTATGACGAGGAGCACAAAACCAAAGATATAACAATCGAAAATATTTTCTGGAACGGAAAGTTGCTCGGAGAAATTAAAAAAGAGAACATCACAATGAATGACTTTGTGGAAAACGTTACTTATAAAGCAACGGAGGATTCCTATTCTCAGTTGGAAAAGAATACGGTTTCTGCTCAAAATCAGCTTAAAGACACCGGAGTAGTCCGCTTTACAAACCTTGGGGGAAAAGGCAAACGCGTAATGTTTGTGGGCAATTCTATGACACTTCATGGTATAGCTCCGCAAATTGGCTGGAATATTGAATGCGGAATGGCGGCATCCTGCAAAGAAAATGATTATGTGCATATTCTGATGAAAGATATTGACTCGGTTTCGCCCGATTCAAGCTACTGCATTTGTCAGGTTGCCCAGTGGGAGTGGGCGTATAAAAACGGACACACAACCTATTCTATATATGAAAATGCCCGTAATTTTGAGGCAGATATTATCATAATGCGTTTTATTGAAAATTGCCCGTCGGAGGATTTTTGTCCCGAAATATTCAAAGACCAATTGGGAGCGTTTCTTGATTATTTGAACAAATCCCAAAAGGCAAAAATTATCTTAACAACAGGCTTCTGGAAGCATCCCGGTGATGAAATGATAAGAGAATATGCCAAAGAAAATGCCCTTCCCTGCGTGGAGCTTGGGGACCTTGGCGAGCTTGATGAAATGAAAGCCACAGGACTTTTCGACCACGAAGGAGTTGCCGCCCATCCGGGGGATCTTGGTATGGAAAATATTGCAAAGAGAATATTTGATGAATTAATAAAGCTTCTTTTCTGAGGAAGTTTTACAGTTTCTTGTTCTTTCGGTATTGGTTTGGTGTTCTTCCTGTATATTTTTGAAATATCCTGCAAAAGTATGCCGAATCATAAAAATTCAGTTTGTCGGAAATTTCGCCAATGGGCATATCGGTGGCTTCAAGGAGGTATTTTGCTCCGGCGATTTTTTTATTCAATCTGTATTTGGTGGGGGATATTCCGGCTTTGTCTGCAAAGATTTTACGGAGTCCGCTCTCACTCACAGAGCACTCGCGGGCTATTTTGCTTACAGGCATATCCTCATCCTTTTCCAAAAGGATTCCGGCTTTTTCAAATATTGTGTCTGTGGTTGATTTTTGAGTTTTGTTTTCATTCAATATCGCATCCAGAAGCAGATAAAACAACCCTTTGCTGCGGAGGTTCATTTCCTCCGTATTGTAGTTTTCGTCAACAAACTGTCGGAACAAATCCGCACATTCAAAGGAAGCGTTTTCGCTCATAAGCGTGGGATTTGTGGGGTTGATGTCGCGGTCTGTTTCAAAATTTATCAGGTAGTTGCTTATCTCTCCCAGCTCCGGGTGGAATCTTGCCTCATAGTAAGTGTTTTTTGGCAAAAACACCACATTGCCCTTTTTTGCACAAAGGGTATGCCCATCTGGCGATACAAAATCTATTTGTCCGCTCAGGACCAGCATTATTCCATAATCCGGGCGGGGATTTGTCATATAGCTGAAGGTGTCCTGAGTCCAGTACTGTTTAAATGCTATTAATGGAATAATGTTATAATCTTTTTGCCGCATACTATCACCTCACGGGTCTATTATACAGCACCGTAGCGAAAAATACAATTATTTAATTGAAAAACACCTGTTTTTACAGAAGTTTATGTGATATTATAAACAAAAAATACAAATGAGGTGTGCGTATGAGGGCAAAGCAGATACTAACCGACAAACAGCATCACATGACAGAGCTTGAGGTTTTTCCATCAGGAAAGGTCACAAGGGCAAATACCCTTGATATTGATACAATCCCAAACGAGGGATTCAAAGGCTTTGGCGTGGCAATAACCGGAGCATCCTGCTACAATCTAAGTATTATGGATAAGGACAAAAGAAAAGACCTTCTTAACAAAATATATTCCGATAGCGGCATCGGCTTGTCTGTGGGCAGACTAACCATTGGCTCCAGCGACTATTCTGCCGCGGTCTATTCCTATGACGATGTTCCCTTTGATGTGGAGCTTGAGCACTTCTCCATTGACCGTGACAAAAAATACATTATCCCCATGATTAAGGAAATACTCGGTGTAAAACCCGATTTATTCCTTTTTGCTTCCCCCTGGAGCCCTCCCGGCTGGATGAAAACCGGCGGAAGTATGTGCGGCGGATATATGCGTGATGAATATGTGGAGTGCTATGCAGATTACATAGTTAAGTTCCTAAAGGCATATGCCCAAAACGGAATAAAAATATCGGCAATTACACCTCAGAATGAGCCAAACACCCAGCAAAGCGGATTTATGCCTGCCTGCATATGGCATCCCGAAACCGAAGCAAAATTTGTAAATGTATTAAGAAAAAGGCTCCGCGAAGAAAACCTCGGTGTGGAGATATGGATGTATGACCATTGCTTTGCCGATGCCGACAGAGTATTGTGGCAGCTCGACAACTGCGAGGGCGTAGCGGATAGCTGCGATGCCATAGCATTTCATTATTATACCGGAACAATCGAAGAAACCCTTAAGGTTAAAAGAGCATACCCCGGGAAGAAGCTTCATTTTACCGAAGCAGGACCCAGACTTTACGACAATTATGATACGGACTGGTGCAAATGGGGTATTATGATTTCCAAGGCAATAAAATGCGGGTATTCTTCATTTACCGGATGGAATCTTATGCTCAACGAAATGGGAGGCCCCAATGTAGGACCCTTCCTTTGCGGAGGTCTTGTAACCATACATACGGCTGACGGCACCCTTTCCTGCAGCGGTCAGTATACGGCATTTGAACATATTTGCAGATACATAAGCGAAAATTCAAAGATATATCCCATCTATGTGGGCGAGGAATACAATTTGCCAATGTCCGTTTATCCTAAAGTAAATATGGATATAGGGGGCTTTTGCGTTGACAACGGTGACGGCAAATGTGTTCTTGTGCTTATAAATCCCAATGATGAAAAACGCCAGATACAGTTTGAAGTAAAAGGTACCTTGTGGTACACGGAGCTGACACCGGAAAGTATATCGACTATTGTAGTTGAGTAGATAGCTTATATTTCATATCTTCTTTGTATTTCCTTTGCATATCCCCGTGGAGTTACCTTCATACGGCGTTAAAACACATAGCTGAAATAGCTTTGGGCAGAAACCCTGCATTCAAAAGCAATTTTGTTAAGGAATAGTCGGTTGTAATAAGTAGGTTTATAGCCTTTTTTTGCAAATCCTCTATGTAATCGTGGAGGGTTTTGCCAACCGATACCTTGAAGGTGTTGTGAAAATGAATGGGACTTAAGGACATGGCAGCGGAAACTGCCTCAGAACTCAAATTTTCGGTAAGGTGATTTTGTATGTAAATAATGGATTTTTCGATTACCGAATATTTGCCTGCATAAGCTCCGCTTTTGTTCTTTTGAGAGGTATCCTTGCTGATGGTGTAGATAAGCTTAAGCAAAAGACTTTGCAAAATGATTCCCTCGTTGTCGGTGTGTATATCGTAGTGGCAAATCAGCTTTCCAAAAATATCCCTGTATGCGTCTGCCCAAGGAAATACGGCGGTCAACCGTATGGCGCGAGGACGGCGGCAAAAGGGATGACGAGGAATTTTTGGAAACAGCACCCCTTTCTGACCACGAGGGCTCTCATACCCATATTTGCCACGAGTTAATTACCTGCATTCTGGAGGACAGACCGAGTATTGTCAATGAGGATGTTTCCGCAAACATCACCGCCGCAGGCATATGTGCCCATACTTCGGCTATGAAGGACGGCGAAAAGATAAAGGTTCCTGAATTTTAAAAACAGAAAAATAAAAATGTCATTCTTTGGCTATGCTTTGGAATGACATTTTTATTTTTTCTTAAAACAGCTTTGCAAATTCTAAAAAATTTTTAAAAAACCTGTCCCCAAACTGTAATATGGTCAGTTTAATCGCAGGCAAGTATGGTAGGATTTAAACATTTCTGTATTTTGATGGACTTGTGCCAAAATGCTTTTTGAAGTAGCCCGAAAAATATGCAGCATCACAAAAGCCGCAGGCGGAGGCTATTTCGCTCACAGAAAGAGTAGTATTTTCTAAATAGTTTACAGCATTCATAAGGCGCACATAGATTACATATTTATGTAGCGGCATTCCGGTTATCTGCTTTATTAAAAAGCTTACATAATTAGGGTGATATCCAAAAAGGGTACCTAACAACTGATTTGTTATATTTTCGCAGTAATGATTATGTATGTATGAAACGATCTCATCAAAAGATACATTTTTAATAGCTACATTCTTTATTTTTTCGAATCGTAAAGCATCAATAATACATTCTGCAAGCAGATGACCACTTTTTTGTTCGTGGTGTAAAAGCTTTTGCATATACTCCTGCACAATGGTATTCAGCTTCTTTTGAGCAGAGTTAATTTTGTTGATATACAAGACTTTCGACAACACATCAACATCATCAATATTGTTGAAATCTGTAAGCATTTCTTTTTTGAATTCGCTTTTTATTACCGGATTTATGGGTGTGGACAGGGAGGCTGCTTTTTGTGTATAATCAAAATTTATTGCAATGTAATCTACAGATTCTTCCGGTGCTGAAATTTGATAAGGGATACCCGAATTTATAATGAGCAGTGAGTGCGGTGACATTTCATACTCTAAATCCCTTACCTTTATTTTACCGTATCCTTTAACGGAATAAAAAAGTCTAGTATCAAGAGGGATTACTTCGTTGAAATATGCATCATTGCCTAAATTCATATATCTTGCATATCGAATATAAGGATTTATTTCAGATAAAATCATATGTGCCTCATCTTTGTTTTACACAATTTTTTATTTGTTTTATATATTGATTATAGCAGGGCGGTACGATAAAATCAACATATAAATTCAAAAAGCCAAGGAGATGTTTCATATGTACAATATTAAATTTCATTCTTATGTTCCAAAGCCACAACCTGCAACATCAGACAGAATTGTTGCCGCTCATTACTATGCAGCATGGAAAAAAGGTGCTGCAGGGCTTCATGAAGGATTTAACGATCTTTCAGAGGAGTATCCGGACAGAACACCACTTATGGGCTACTATGATGAAGAAAACCCCGAAGTCTGCGACTGGGAAATCAAATGGGCAACAGAGCACGGGATAAACTGCTTTATTTATTGCTGGTACAGAAAACTTGAAAACATGGGAAAACCTGTTACCGAAAATGACCTTCGTTGCGGTCATGGTCTGCACGAAGCTCTTTTTAATGCAAAATTTCAAAAGTATATGAAATTTGCCATTATGTTCGAGGCTTCTCCGCGGTGGGGAGGAACTGATGAAGTTGATATGCTTGAAAACCTGATGCCCTTCTGGATGGAAACATATTTTAAAAGAGATAACTACCTTGTTATTGATAATAAGCCGGTGGTTTTTGTTTTTCAGCAGGAAAGGCTTGAAACGGAATGTTTCAAAAGTGCTCAAAGTCAGAGAGAAACCTTTGATAAGTGCAGAGAGTATGCAAAAAACTTTGGCTTTGACGGTATGGTTTTTGCGGTGTGCAACACTTCAGCCGAAGCACATACAAAACTTATGGAGAGAGGTTATGATTTCAGATTTGGTTATAATTCCGGTTACAACTCCCCGTATGATTATTATTCAGACGAAGATGATATAGTAAATCAGCAATGTAACTTATTTTTAAAAAATCTTGAAGTGGACAGCAACGCCTTTATTCCTACGCCGGCTTGTTTTCAAGATCCGACTCCACGGTTTTCCAAGCGTTGGAATGACCTTGGCTATAGGTTCCGTGATTGGTCAAACATCTGGTATCTTTCGCCTGAAAAATACAGAGAGGTTTTAAGTAAAATGAAAGAGATTGTCGATAAACTTCCCGATAATGCATGGGCAAGAAAGATAATTATGATTGACAACTGGAACGAATGGGATGAAGGACACTTTGTTGCACCAAGTCATAAGTTTGGCTATAAATATCTTCAGGCAATTCGTGAGGTATTTACAAATCGTAACAATCTTCCGGACTACATTACGCCGCAGGACCAGGGCTTTGGAAATTATAATAAATCCTGGAAAACCCCCGACTTTTCAGATTTCTGCAATAAAAAATTAAAGGGTAAAGAATAAGAGTTATTGCTC
>CAYXPV010000093.1:0-6614 GCA_964467285.1 uncultured Oscillospiraceae bacterium | reverse complement strand
GTATGCTACGATGCCACAAGTCCCGATGAAGTGGCGGAGCATATAGGTGATGCCGATGTTGTATTTGTCAACAAGGTAAAGCTTAATGAATCAAACCTTGCCGCCGCAACCAATCTTAAACTTATCTGCGAAGCGGCTACAGGCTATGACAATATAGATATTGAGTACTGCAAATCTCGCAAAATTGCCGTATGCAATGTTCCCGGATACTCGGTGTACAGCGTTGCACAGGTAACGGTGTCTATGGTTTTAAGTCTTGTAAATCATCTTAAGGAGTATACACGTTTTACTTCCGACGGCACCTACACCAAGGGAGGCTGTGCCAATATATTGACTCCCGTTTATCACGAGCTTTTGGGGAAAACCTGGGGTATTGTGGGTTACGGCGGTATAGGTTCAAAGGTAGGGGATGTGGCAAAGGCACTTGGTTGCAAAGTTATTGCATACAAGCGTACCCCGGTAGAAGGGGTGGAGTGTACCGATATAGACACCCTTGTGGAAAAGAGTGATATTATTACAATTCACATTCCGTTAAGTGACGAAACCCGTAACCTCATAAGCCGTGAGCGTATCGAAAAAATGAAGGAAAACGTAATCGTGGTAAATACTGCCCGTGGTCTTGTCACCGACGAAAAAGCAATTTGCGATGCCGTAAAAGAGGGCAGAATTGCAGGCTTTGGTACCGATGTGTATTCTGTAGAACCCTTCGGTGAGGACAGTCCTTTTAATGAGATAAAGAATATGGATAATGTTTGTCTTACACCACATATGGCGTGGGGAAGCATAGAAGCCAGAGAAAGATGCTTTGGGGAAATGCTCCTGAATATGGAAGCCTTTTTTAAAGGTGAAAAAAGAAACAGAGTCGGAGAATAACGTTATGAATTATGTATCAAAGAATTTTGATGAACTTACAACAAAAGAGCTGTACCAAATACTGAAAGCCAGAGCCGAGATTTTTGTTGTTGAACAAAAAATAAGCTATGTGGATATGGACGATATCGACTATGTAAGCCGTCACTTTTTCCTTGAAGATGAAGGAAGGGTAGTGGCGTGCTTAAGAGCATATTATGTTGACGACGAAAAGACGACCATGAAAATCGGCAGAGTATTAAGCATAAAGCACGGCATAGGACTTGGCACAAAGCTTATGACAGAAGCTCTTGAAGAAATAAAAAGGGATAAGCTTTGCAGTAAGATAATTATATCCGCACAAAAGCACGCTGTGGAATTTTACAAAGAGTTTGGTTTTGAAACCACATCCGCTGAATACCTCGAAGAGGGGATAGTTCATATATCTATGGAAAAATATGTGTAAAAGGAGGCGGTTTTGTGCTTAATTTATCAATTATGCCTATGGAAATGGAGCATATAGACGAAATTTGTGAGGATATAAAGCATCAGCAGGATAGCGGCATATCCGATTGCGGAATGCTTATGATGACCTTTGCACCCGAAGGAACCCCACCTGTGAATAAAGCAGAAAATCAATGCAAAACATACGATGCCTTTCACCAAAAACTCGAAAAACTCGGTGCAAAACACGGAGTTCTTGTTCAGTCCACCCTGGGACATGTTTTTCCGCCAAGTGATGAACATCCTTTTCAAAATGTTATAGGACTTGTAACCGGGACAAAGTATGATGTATGCAAGCCCTATGATAAATTCCAGCTGGAAGGAAATGTGTTTAAGGGACAGTGCTGTCCCTATGACAAAAATCTGCAGAAATATCTGAGGGAGCAGATGCACACACTTGCTCTTCGCAAACCCTCGGTTATTATGATAGATGATGATATGGGACTTGTGTACCGCATAGGTATAAAGGGCTGTGCCTGTCCTTTGCACATGGCGGAGTTTAACCGCCGTGCAGGAACCAACATGACCCGTGAGGAACTTGTGGAGCATGTTTTTGGTGATTTGCCCGAGGACAAAAGGCTTACACAGATTTTTCTTGATGTTCAGGGTGATTCTCTCGTTGAGGTGACAAAGGCTATGCGTGAGGGTATCGACAGTGTTGACCCCACCATTCAGGGTGTGGTAAGCTCGGCAGGCTCTTACTGCGAATTTACCGAGAATATGGCAGAGGCTTTTGCCGGAGAAGGCAACCCCAAAATAGCACGCTTTAATAACAGTTGCTTCCACCTTGAAACCTCAAGATATTTTTCTAATCAGATGATTCGTGCGGCAATTCAAAGGGAAAATGTAAAAGGGAAGATAGATGTATTCCTTACAGAAGGGGACACTTGTCCTCATAACAGATATGCAACAAGTGCATCCAAGTTGCATGCACATTTAACCGGAACCATTCTGGAAGGTGCAAAAGGTGCAAAGCTGTGGATAACTCCTCTCAGCACGGGGTTCGACCTTTCTCAGGGAACGGCATACAGAGATATACTTTCAAAATACAAGGGCTTTTACGATGAGCTTTCAAAGCTGTATGATGAGTTTGAGCCTGCCGGATGCCGTATTCCCGTTTCGGAAGAAAGAGATTATTGTCTGAGGGTACCCAATATTTTTGATATACAGCTTACAAGCTGGGGTACTAAAGTCCTTGAACGCTATGGTGTACCTATGTATGTTTCAAAGGAAGTATCCGGAGCAACATTTCTTGATGACAATGCCGCAGATAACTTTACCGATAAAGAAATCAAAGCCTTTTTGGGCGGTACTTTGTTTATGTCGGCAAGGGCAGCAAAAATTATTAATAACAGAGGATTTAAAGAATATACGGGTGTTGATGTCAGAGAATGGGAAGGGGAGCTCATATCCTACGAAAGAATAAAGCTTACCAATACCAAAGTAAGACGGCAGATTGACGGAATGGAAATAATCCCTCTTTCCGACGATGTGGAAGTTCTGTCCGAGGCTCTCTTTATTTCCGGTGACGGAAATGAAAGACCTATGTATCCTGCGTCGGTAATGTACAAAAACAACCTTGGAGGAACAGTTGTTATTTTTTCGGGTACAACAGATACGGAATTTCATTATGATAAGAGTGTTTCCTTCCTTAACAGTTCGCGAAAAAAACAGATAGTCAGCCTCCTTATAAAAACGGGGAATCTTCCTGTGTATTATCCCGGGGATATGGAAATATATCTGAAAGCCGGATATCTTAAGGATGGTAGTCTTATGTGCGGTATATTCAATATTTCCTTTGACCAGTTGGAGGAAATACCTCTCGTTATTGACAATCCATTCTCTTGTATTGAAATACTTACACCGGAAGGAAATCGCAGAAAATGTGATTTTTATGAAAAAGACGGTATTGTATATGTAAAGGAGCCTGCCATTACATTGATGCCGGTTATACTGATTATTAAATAAAATATAAAAAATAAGTCTGCATTAAACTCACTTTGAGATAATGCAGACTTTGTTTTATTGTTGAGCGTACATCTTTGTTATAGCCTTTTTCTTTATAACCGCTATTGTAATGCTGTGTGCCGCTATGGATATAATCCAGGAAACCAGCCAGCAGAAGAACAGTAGTTCCGGAGTGTGGTTTAAGGGCAGAATAAAGTTTATCCATATAAGCCTTATACCTACAAGAGTCCATATGGAGTTCACCGTTGCAGTGGTGGAATAGCCTAGTCCGCGGACTGTATGGGAGAGGATTTCCATTATACCGCATATAAAGTAGGGGATACCCGTAATAAGTATACGTATGTAACCAAATTCAACAGCTTCGGGATTGTCGGTAATGTATATGCCCAGAAGCGGCTTTGCAAATATGGCGGTAAGACCTCCGAGAACAAATCCGATGCCGGCTATAAGGTAAATGCATCTTCGCATACATTTAAATAATCGTTTTCCGTTCTTTGCACCGTAGTTCTGACTTACTGCAGTAAGGGCAGCCTGAGATATTGCATTCATTCCCATATATACAAAGGATTCAATGTTGGTAGATGCGGCATATCCCGTGGTGGCATAAGCTCCGAAGGAGTTAACGGCAGAGGCTACCAAAGCATTGGAAAAGCCTATAAGGCTGGAAGATATTGTGTTGGGAATACCGATTTTCAGAATATCTTTGAGTTCTTTTTTGTGTATGAGGATTTTCTTTGGTACAACCCTGAAATCCTGATTCCCCTTAACAAGCAGGATAAACGCAACTATTGCGGAGAGATACTGAGATACTATGGTAGCAATTGCAACTCCGGCAACGTCTATATGGAAGCCGATTACAAATACCAGGTTAAGCACCACATTTACAATACCTGTGGCACTAAGTATGTACATTGGACGTCTTGTGTCACCCATTGCACGCATTATCGCCGCACAGAAGTTGTATATAAGCTGACCGGGTATACCAAGGTACAGAATTCTTGTGTACAGAACTGCACCGTCCAGGAGCTCCTTTGGTGTGTCCATAAGCTCAAGTATGGGCTTTGAAGCCACCAGTGCAACAATCATAACCAGAAAGCCAAGTATTGTTGCAAGACCAAGTGATGTATGAACGGAGCGAGACATACCTTTTTTATCTCCGGCACCAAAGTACCTTGCCACAACCACATTGGCGCCAACAGATATGCCAATTACTGAGCTTACAAGCATTGTGGTAATTGAGCCGGTAGCCCCAACGGAACCCATGGCGTGACTTCCTGCAAATCGGCTTACCACAATTAAATCTGCCGCATTGTAGAAAAGCTGAAGCAAATTGGTTAAAACAAGGGGATAGGCAAAAAGAACAATGTTTTTGAATATCCGTCCTTCAGTCATATTTATTGTATGTTTGTTATTCGACATATCAAGCGACCTCCGAAATTCACTATTATAGATTATATAACTCCTCGGTTTGAAAGGCAATCGACATAATGGTATGGTTTGTGTACAAAATCGTACTTTTTCAGCTAAAAAGGTTGATATTTTCCTTTTTCGGTGATATAGTGATGTTAAATATAAAAAGGCGGTGAGAAAATGTATCATATAGAAAATGAAGCACACATAGCCGTTAAATGGGTTATATACAGAAATGTTAATATAGGCGGAAATACGATAAAATTCCGAGAAGCCAACAGTTTTATATATTGTCTGCAGGGTGGGTTTGATTTTGAATTTGGTACATACAAGCTAAGCTTACGACCGGGAGAAATGGTATATCTTCCCTATGGTTGTGCTTATACCAGTACTCTTACCGGGATACCTACAGAATATTATCAGATTCAGTTTTCTGTATTTGATGAAGGCAAGCCCGCGGCTCTCCGCGACAGGGCGTACATTACCAAAAGCTATGAATCCGATAAATACCTTGCCCTTATAAGCGAGGCTTACGAAAATTACATACGTAACAAAAACGGCAGAAGCCTTTGTATGGGCAATCTCTTAAAAATGATAGGATATTTTGAATCCGAGGATTCAAAGAGCATAAATTTAAAATCCCTGTCAGCGGTTTCACCTGCACTTACCCATATAGAGAGGCATTATTATCTTGACACTACTGTGGAAGAATTGGCGGATATGTGTTCTTTAAGCATTTCGGGACTTGAAAAGATATTAAAAAAAGCCTTTGGTATGACTCCTGCCAAGTACCGCAACAGTGTACGCGCGGAACATGCCAAGCAGTTATTGTCCGGTGGATATTCCATAGAGGAAGCAGCGGAAATTACCGGTTTTTCCGACAGATATTATTTTTCCAAAATATTTAAGCAGAATGTAGGTATAAGTCCCGGAGAATATCAGGAGAGTGGTGACAACCATGTATAATGATTCTTTTAATTTCAGATGCAAAAACGGACCTCTTGCCATAGATATAAGATATGAACCCAATTACACAAATCCCCACCTCCATAAGGAAATGGAGATTATATATGTGGAAAAGGGAAGTACCGAAGTTAAAATAGGTGCCCACAGCTTTAAGGCATCGGCAGGGGATATTATAATTGCAAATCCCATGGAGGTTCACTCTCTTTGTGCAGACAAGTCGGGAGAGTATATACATTATTGCATATGCTTTGATGTTATCTTGCTTTCGGTAAAAAAGCTGCCGGGCTCTCTTATGACGGGAGCAAACCGTGTTACTCATATTGTAAGAAGTAAGGCAGGTGCAGAAATATTTAAAAGACTTTTCGATACTGCACAAAAAGATGGTGAAACCCTTGAACTTGAAGCATCGGCGTATATTTCCTTGCTTTTTGCCGAATTTATAAAGCAGGGTATGTTAAAGGAAGTAACCAAACCCGACAAGAGCAGTATGTTCTATACAAAGGTTATGGAATATATATCCGAAAATTTTTCACATAATATCACTTCCGCAGATGTGGCGAGAGAATTTTTCTATACTCAAAGTCATTTTTGCAGAAGCTTTGTAAACAAGTTCGGGACAACCTTTTCGGAGTTCCTCAATATATACCGTATTTCAAAGGCAAAAGAAATGCTGGAGCACTCAAATGTAAAAATTTCCGATGTGGCGGAAGATTGTGGCTTTGGAAGTCTTAATTATTTTTCAAAGTGTTTTAAAAAACAGGTTGGTATGACTCCGTCGGAATACCAAAAATATCAATATATTACCAATTAATTCTCAAATGAGTGCTAACAAAATCAATGGAGTATGTGCTATACTTTGTGTAGAGGTGGTGCGACAGTTCGGTGTCGTGTGTATAGTCGGTGGGAAGCCGACACGG
>CAYXPV010000092.1:0-6647 GCA_964467285.1 uncultured Oscillospiraceae bacterium | reverse complement strand
GGTAGAAACGGCAAAAAATTAACTCTCGTGTTGTAATCGTCAAAAAAAATGCTTTTTTTTGTGCAAGATGCACAGGAAAAAAT
Organism: uncultured Oscillospiraceae bacterium; assembly: GCA_964467285.1. Taxonomy (GTDB): domain Bacteria; phylum Bacillota; class Clostridia; order UMGS1810; family UMGS1810; genus RGIG8748. The sequence goes on along the minus strand of CAYXPV010000092.1, from coordinate 6,564 downwards.
GGGCTGAAATTTGACAAATCCGTTTTTATGAAATAAAATGTACCACGAACGCAAAAAGAATCTATTAAGGAGGAAATTATGTTTTCAGATTTATTTTACAAGTTAAAATCTAAATTTACTTCATCAGATGAAACATCTGAGCATAAGCATCGCCACGATAGAAATATTTATGATGTGTTTAAAAAGGTGTTTGATTTCAGAAAACAGTTTGCCATTGCGTTGACAGTTATGTTTTCAATAAGTGCTACTATAGCGTATGCTGCACCTCAGTCTTTTGAAGTAGCTATTATTGACGGCAACGAGTATTATGAAATGACAACATCCACCACAACCGTAGCTGAGGTTCTTAAGGACCGGGGCATTGAAGTATCGGAATACGATATTGTTTCTCCCGATATGGACACCCGTATTTCTTCCTCTCAGACTATAGTTGTTCAAAGGTTAAACAAAGTCACCCTTACATGTGACGGTGAAACCAAGGAGTATTTCTCCACGGCTAAGACCGTTGGTGAATTTCTCGACGAAAAGGATATTGACCTTAACTATCATGATATGATTAATATTCCTGTAGACGAGAATCTCGCAGGTGACACAAAACTCAAAATTACAAGAGTAGTTAAGCGCATTCTTGAAGTTAATGAGGAAATTCCTTACAAGACCAAGACTGTTGCTGACACATCAATGAGTATTTCGGACAGTAAGATTGTTACAAAGGGTGTAGCAGGAATTGACTGTCAGACATATGAGGTTATGATGTACGACGGAGTTGAGGTTTCTAGAAACCTTATTTCTACCGAACGTATTTCAGAACCCCAAGACGAGGTTAAAGCTATCGGCACAAAAGGTGGCAGAGTAACCGAAAAGGGTGAGGACTTCTCTTACTCCAAGGTTATTACCTGTAGTGCAACCGCTTATGACCTTTCTTTCCAGAGTTGTGGCAAAAGACCGGGAGACAGAGGTTACGGTATAACCGCATCGGGCACATATGCAAAGCCCGGTACAGTTGCTGTTGACCCCAGAGTTATTCCTTTGGGCACCAGAATGTATATTGAATCTGCCGACGGCAGCTTTGTATACGGTTACTGTGTTGCCGAAGATACCGGCGGTGCTATTAAAGGTAACAAGGTTGACTTGTTCTTTAATACAACATCCGAGTGCTATCAGTTTGGAAGAAGAAGTGTTAATGTGTATATTTTAGATTAATATTCATCAAAGAAAGGGGAGCTTGCTCCTCTTTTTTTGCGTTTTAAAATTAATACAACAACCAGTGCTACAGCAAATATTAAAGAAAATATAAGCTTGGTTTGTTTTATGTTTATGTTGGAAACAATGTTATCCGTATTATTTGAGCCTACATAAAAAATGAGTCCCGAAAGTATTGAGGTACATACCTTTGCAATATAATATTTTTTTAAAGACAAATTTGTATCTTTTATTATTTCTTTAACCTGCATATGCACCGATAGTCCCGACCAGCCCAGTGCTGCGGCAGTGAGGCTTAATTTAACGGGTGTTGATGCGGCAAGACCTGAGGTATAATTAATTCCGTTGGTAATCTCAAGAAAAGAATATATTATACATTGAATACTTTTTGGAAACATCATAACCGCAGGAGTCATTATTTCGCATACGAAACCGAAAAAAACTATAAATCCGCACACCTTTAGCACACTTTGTACGCTTTGACAAATGCACTCGGTAAGGCTCATACCTTGCCCGGTGCATTTATTATTTGAATATCCGCTGTAGGTGTATTCCTTTAGTACCAATGCACAAATAAGTGCGCAAAGGATATGTACCGCATAAAGACAAATGCCGATGGATATGGATTGATATATTCCGCATCCCACGGCGCCTATTACAAATAACGGACCGGAATTGTTGGAATAAGCCAAAAGGGACTCGGCTTCGGATTTTGTTATTTTGCCATTAGTATACAACCCGTATACTGATTTTGCTCCTATGGGGTAACCGGAGATTATTCCGCATAAAAAAGCACCCATTCCCGATGCAGATACACCAAACAGACGTCTTACCAAAGGCTGAGCCCATTTAAAGCTGTTTCTGTCAAGGGAAGATGTAAAAGCCGAAGAAAGAACCATAAAAGGGAAGAGAGAAGGTATAACAGCCGAAAAGCATACACTTAAAGAAGCCTTTACGCTTTCCATTACCCGGGGTGAGTTTGAAGCGGTTGTAATCATCAAGAAAAGCAATATGAAAATTTTTGTGTTATTTTTCATTTTCATAGTGTTAACCTCCACATATATCAGGATAAAGCTTCATAAAGTATTTTATGACGGAGGTTATTTCATATGTCAATATTTGAAAAATTAAAGACGATTTCAGATGTTACCGATGAGCTTACCAAGGAGAAACCCACAGTAACCGTTACGGGTGATTATGGGGTAATTTGCGAAAGCTATAAGTCGGTAAGACTTTTTCGTGAGGATTGTATTGTCATAGAGTTTGAGGACTATGATATAAATATATCCGGTACCGGACTTTCCATTGGATTTTTTACTCCTGCAATGCTTTCGCTTTCGGGAAAAATAAAGCATATGGAATACATTTCTTCTGCACACGGGGAGGTAGATGAACATAATCTGGAAGAATAGAGTCACCCTTAGTGTGTCCGACACAAATTTTGAGTTTTTCATTAACGAATGCAAAGAAAACCGCATTGTGCTTAAAGACATTACAAAAATCAAAGAAGGTTACAGCCTATCCATGTCCTTTGAGGATTTCAGAAGGATACGTTCCGTTGTGCGTAAGTCGGGCGTAAAACTTCGTGTCAAAAAGAAGGAAGGGGCTTTTTACTATATTCATAAAAGGCGTAAGCGCTACGGCTTTTACTTGGGTGCTTTGTGTGCCGTAATGGTATATGTATATCTTACTTCCTGCATATGGGTTGTGGACGTTGTAGGCAACAAAACAACCCCCACCGAGGATATACTTAAAGTTTTGGATGACAACGGAATAGGTATAGGCAATTTAAAATACGGAAAAAAGATTTCGTATATTAAAAACAGATGCCTCATTGAACTTGATTCCCTTACGTGGATGTGGATAACCATTGACGGTACAAGGGCGTTGGTAGAGGTAAGAGAGCACAAAAGCGGTGAGGAAATTTTCGACAGGTCGCTATGCTCCAATCTCGTTGCAACTTATCCCGGTGAAATTACGGATATGCAGATTAAAAACGGACGGAAAATTGTTAAAAGGGGAGATGTGGTTTCAGAAGGTGACCTTCTTGTAAGCGGTATATCCGAAACAAAATACAGAGGTATACGTTACATTCACTCAAGCGGAATTGTTACGGCAAGAACCTGGCGTACGGAAGAAGGGGAGTTTCCCCTTATGCGTGAAAAAGTGACAAAAACAGGAAATACAGCCAAAATTTACTCTGTTGAGCTTTTCGGTCATAAGTTCAATAATATTTTTATGAAAAAGGTTAAATATAATAAAAGCGAGAAAACCGAAGAAAAAAAGCAACTGAAAATTTTTAACAATATTTATTTACCTTTATCCTTTACAACCGAGCGTTTTTGTGAGATAATAGTAAACAGTGAACCTGTTACGGAAGAAACTGCTTTAAAGTCGGGTACGGATGCTCTTGTAAAACGCATCGAGTCCAAAAGGCATAAAGATGCCGTTACATCGGATGTCAAAGTGGAAAGTGCAATTCTTGAAAACGGCAATCTATATATAAAGGTTACCGTGGAAAGTTTGGAAAATATTGCCCGGGAAGCTCCGCTGCAGGTTGAATTTTCGGAGGAGTATACAGTTGGAGAAAATAATTGAATTTGATACCATTGACAAAATAATATCAGTTTTCGGAGAATACGACAAAAACATCAATTTGATTTCAAATGAGTTTGGTGTTACTGTTGTTGCCCGTGGGGAAACTCTTAAAATTTCGGGGCCTCAGGAAGGTGTTCTTATGGCGCAGAAGGTTATAGAAAATCTTTTGAGTCTTATAGACCATGGGGAACTTCTTAATGATCAGAATGTAGGTTACGCCGTGGAAAGTGTAAAAGACGGTATTGACCCTACCGCACTTTACGGAAACGACTGTGTGTGCATTACCTCAAAGGGTAAACCCGTAAAGACCAAGACCATGGGGCAGAAAACCTATGTTGATGCCATAAAGAGCAATACCATTACTTTCGGAATAGGTCCTGCCGGTACGGGTAAGACTTACCTTGCTGTGGCAATGGCGGTTAAAGCATTTAAAAACAAAGAGGTTACAAGAATTATTCTTACCCGACCTGCAGTTGAAGCAGGTGAGAAGCTGGGTTTTCTTCCCGGTGACCTGCAAAACAAGGTTGACCCGTATTTAAGACCTCTCTACGATGCTTTGTACGAAATGTTTGGTATGGAAAATTTTGCCAGACTTTCGGAAAAGGGTGCCATTGAGGTTGCGCCCCTTGCATATATGCGAGGCAGAACCCTTGACGACAGTTTTATAATTCTTGATGAGGCTCAGAATACCACCCCCGAGCAGATGAAGATGTTTTTAACCCGTATAGGCTTCAATTCCAGAGCCATAGTTACCGGTGATATAACCCAGATAGATTTGCCCGACGGCAAGAAAAGCGGTTTAAGAGATGTAATCAATGTTCTTAAAAACATTGACGATATTGCTTTTTGCTATTTTACCGAACGCGATGTTGTAAGACATCGCCTTGTACAGAAGATTATCAAAGCATACGAAAAGCGCGACTCCCAGTACAAAAGAAAATCGGAGGACAAGTAATGGAACTTCTTATTGACATTCAGAATGAGCAGGATAAATTTGATTTTACTCCCCATATGGAAAAGCTTATAGAGGACGTTGTGAGCGAGGCGCTTCGTAAGGAAAACTTTACCGAAGATGCCTATGTTGCGGTTACACTCGTGGATAACGAAAGCATCAGGGAGATAAACAACGAACAAAGGGGCATAGACAGCGCTACCGATGTTTTGAGCTTCCCTGTACTGGAATTTGAGAACGGCGAAATGATTGCCGGAGTAGGGGACTATTTTGAAGATAAGCTTATTTTAGGCGATATTGTGCTTTCACTCGAAAGAGCCGAAGAACAGAGAATTGAATTTGGCCATTCCTTTGACAGAGAAATGGGATATCTTATCTGTCACAGCGTTCTTCACCTTCTAGGCTATGACCACGAAACCGAGGACGAAAGGGAAGTAATGCGACAAAAGGAAGAAGAAACCTTAAAGAGTTTATCACTTACAAGAGATATTTAGGAGAAAAACATGGAAAATAAATTTAAATCCGGATATGTAGGCATAGTTGGCAGACCGAATGTGGGTAAGTCCACAATTTTAAATAAGCTTGTTGGTCAGAAGATTGCCATAATCTCCCCCAAGCCCCAGACAACCCGAAACAAGATTTTGGGTATTATGCACGGTGATGGATTCCAGGCGGTGTTTCTCGATACCCCCGGTTTTCACAAACCAAAGACAAAGCTTGGGGAAAATATGGTTCGCTCCGTAAACGAAACCATTGGCGATGTGGAGCTTCTTATGCTTGTTGTGGAGCCCACAGAGGAAGTAAGCCCTGCAGAGGAAGCCATAATAGAAAAGCTTGGCGACGTTCCCTGCATACTTGTAATCAATAAGACCGACACCGTTAAGAAGGACGAGCTTTTGTCGGTTATTATGAAGTATTCCAAGCTCTATGATTTTTGTGATATTGTACCCCTTAGTGCAAGAACCGCGGAAAATATGGACGAGCTTATTTCTGTTATAAAAGAGCATCTTCCCGAAGGACCTGCATATTATCCCGAGGATATGGTTACAGACCAGCAGGAAAAGGAAATTGTGGCAGAACTTATCCGTGAAAAGATGCTGAAAATTCTTCGTGACGAAATTCCCCACGGCACCGCTGTGGAAATCGTCAAGATGAAGTACTCCCAAACCGACAAGGGCGAAATGTACAATATCAGTGCAAACATTTTCTGCGAAAAAAATTCCCACAAGGGTATAATTATAGGCAAAGGCGGCAAAACCTTAAAAGAGATTGGTACCGCCGCAAGAATTGATTGCGAAAAAATGCTTGATGCCAAAGTATTTATGGAATTGTGGGTTAAGGTTAAAGAAGACTGGCGTAACTCCAACAACCTTATGAAGGAGCTTGGAATTATAGAAACAGAATAAAAATACCAACATAAATTTTAACCTCACGCACCAAACTAAAACCGAAAAGGGGATGGTTTGGTGTATAATATGGGTTGGTGGGATTTGTATTCCAACTACAGTTTAACGGACTACTGGATGCTTTTAAGACTTATAAGAAAAAACGGGGAGGACCTAAATGGAGGAAATAAAGACACCGGGACTGATACTGTGCTCGGCAAACCTTAATGACAATGACCGTCTTTATACAATTCAATCCAAAGATGCAGGTAAAGTTACCGCTATATCCAAGGGCATACGTTCGCATAAACACAAGGATTTTGCTGCTCTGCAGAATTTCTGCTACAGCGATATGGTTCTTTCAAGAAGAGGAGGACTCTACTATGTGTCCTCTGCTTCTGTTATAAACAATTTCTACGGTATCAG
>CAYXPV010000091.1:2396-6678 GCA_964467285.1 uncultured Oscillospiraceae bacterium | reverse complement strand
ATGACGGACCCACTTTTGTGGTTGAAAGTGTAACAGCAAGTGCAGGAGATAGTGTTGATGTTATTGTATCTTTAGCTAAAAACCCTGGAATTATGGATATGGCTCTTAGCTTTACATATGATGAAACCGCGTTGAGCTTGACAGGAACAAGCAATGGCGATGCTTTGAGCGACGCCACATTTATGGGTCCCAAGAATATGGCAAGCGGATGCAGAGCTACTTGGTACTACATGGATGAACCTGCAGAATATGCAGATGGTTCTGTGATAATCCTTACGTTTGATGTTCTTGAAACAGCAGAAAGCGGAGAGTATGAAGTATCCGTTGAATATGGTGAAAAAGACATAAATGACATTGCCGGTGACCCCTTGTCATTTACTACTGAAAGCGGAAAGGTTACTGTTGAATAACTTTTTCGGCCTATTTTAGGAGGTAAAAATGAAAAAGATAATTGAATCGTTTTCGCTAGTTTTGTTAATCACCTTGTTGTTAGGATTACTTCCGTGCTTTGCACAGAATACTGCGAGTGTTTTCACCGATGTACCTGAATATGAGTGGTTTGCCGAAAGTGTAGAATATGTAAAAGACAAAGGCTTAATGAATGGTATAACTGTTACCACCTTTGAACCTCAGACTTCTATAACTCGCGGTATGATTGTTACAATCATTTATCGACTTGAGGGTTCTCCCAAAGTTAAGAGTGAACATCAGTTTTCAGATGTAAACACAGCATATTATTATTGCACTCCGATTATCTGGGCAGCTGAAAACGGTATTGTTAACGGATATAGCAAAGATACTTTCGCTCCCGATGATGAAATTACAAGAGAACAGTTTGCAACAATTCTTTATCGGTATGCAGAGAAAAAAGGCATAGATGTATCATTTGATGCTGAAAAAGTTAAGTTATCCGGTTACGAGGATGAAGAGAAAATCAGCGACTATGCCGTTAATGCTATTTCTTGGGCAAATGTAACCGGACTCATAAAAGGTGTTACAGTGACAACTCTTGAGCCTCAGGGAAAGGCAACAAGAGCACAGGCGGCAACCATTTTTATGAGATTTGATAAGCTCATAGAGCAATCTGAAAAAACAGATGATTCAACCAAAACCAAGGATGAAAAAGCGGATGAAGAACAAACAGCTCTTGGCAAGAACGACAATTCATCTTCAAACAAGGACAGCGGTTCCCAAAAAGACCCTGTTGAAAATGACGATAAAGATAATGTCAACAATGACAAGAATAATAATGATGACGACGATAAAAATGCCGGAGAGTGGGATGATGTGAAAGATGAAAATCCCAAGAATGAAAACACCGGTAATGATTCTTCAAAAGACGAATCCACAAATGATGATCCTGTCGAGGATGAAAAGGACAATGAAGAAGACGTTTATGATGACCCAACAATAGTTGTTGACAGCGTTTCTGCAAATGCAGGAGATGAAGTTTCGGTGAGTATTGAACTTTTCAACAATCCCGGAATTTCGGGAATGCTTGTTTCTTTTGAATATGACGAGAGTGTTATGAAATTAGTTGATGTTCAAAATGGAAATGTGTTTTCCAAAAACAACGGTTATACATTTATGGGACCGAAGAACAAATCTTCAGGATGCAGAGCTTCTTGGTATACCTTGGAGGAGGTTTCTGCAGAGTCCGACGGTACTTTTGTAACTCTTTGCTTTGAAACCTTTGACAACGCTTCTTCCGGTACTTATTCTGTAAAAGTTAAGTACAATAAGGATGATGTTTTTGGCGAAGAAGAAAGCATTGATTTGGATATAGAAAACGGCGAAATAATTATTAAATAATAAAGGAGATGGATAAAATGAAGAAAATTTTATCAATCATTTTGACATTAGCAATGTTGGTATCATCTATGACCAACATTCTGGTGTTTGCAAGTGATGAGAGTACAGCTTTAGAAACGGGTGATACGGTTGTACTTTATGCATTTTTGAGTGACAACCCCGGAGTTTCTGAACTAGTATTAAGCTTCGAATACGATAGTTCAGCCATGAACTTGGTTAAAGTATCAAACGGAGAAGCTATGAGTGATGCAACCTATACCGGGCCGAAAAATTTGGCGAGCGGCTGTATGGCTACATGGTATTACATAGATGAACCTGATTATTTTAAAGACGGTTCGCTTGTTGCTCTTGAGTTTGAAATAGTTGACAGCGAGGCAATGGGAGATTCATATCCACTTTCCGTTGTAATTGTGTCGGCTGAAGGTACAAATGGTACGGTTTTTGATTTACAGAACAACATCAGAGTGATTGATTATCGTCCTGGTGATGTCAATGGCGACGGAATTCATTCCTTGAGATACGATGTTTCTGAATTCAATCAGTATATCGTAGACGGTTGTAAATATGACCCGTTAGGATATGCAGTTCAGATTAATGAAAATGCTGCCGATGTTAACAATGACGGTGTGATAACTATCAAAGACGTAATAGATGTCAATAAGTATATTGTTGATGGCGGTGTTTATGACCCTGACGGATATGCGGTAAAACTTTATCCTCATACCGAAAAGTGCAAGCACACTTCTTTGACAGCAATTAATGCGAAAGAAGCAAGTTGTACCGAAGATGGTAATATTCCTTATTGGGCTTGTGAGTGCGGTAAGTATTTTGGTGATGCTGGTGCTACAAACGAAATAACACTGGCCGATACAGTGCTTTCTGTTGAGCACCAAACAACACATACCGCAGCAAAAGAGGCAACAACTTATGCAGACGGCAATATAGAATATTGGACTTGCTCTACATGTGGTAAGTTGTTTAGCGACAGCGCATACGAGAACGAAATTCAACTTAAAGATACAATAATTCAAAAACTTACAGGTAATACATATACTGTATATTTCAAGGATGCTCAAACAGGAAAAGCTACATTTGTAAGTCTTGACAATCAAGAAACCTCGGTTTCATCAATCACGAAGGACAAGAGCGAAAGATATGATTTTCCTCAGATTAAAAAATACGGTTTCTTCGCATTATGTCTTACTGACAGTAATGGCAACATAATTACCGGAATAGATGCCGGTACTACAGGCAATGTTGATGTTTATGTCCATTGGATGAGTAATAGAAATCAAACTCGTCCTGTAAAAAGACTTGAAGAACCCCAGATTATTGAAGACAAAGAAAACGGACAAATTTTCTTTGTCTATGAAATCGGGGAGATTGATAATGTACCGATTGAAACAATTTACAATGTTGGTGAAATTGATGCAGGATTAACACACGAAAAACAAACCGTAAAAGTCAAAAACACGGCCACACAAAATGCGACATCAATAGCTGAAACCGTGTCAAATGCTACTACAAAATCTGCGTCCATGACACTGTCTAACGATTGGACAACATACTATTCTATCGATGAAGAGTGGGCTTTAACACAAGACGAAGAGAAAGTAGAAAACCTTAAGCAATATGTTGAAAATGGCGGTCAGTGGAATATAAGCTCTCAATTTGGCGGAGAAGACACATATACTGATACTTCCGGTACAAGCACATCAAGCACTCATAAATCAACAACTGGAAAAGTTTTTTCAATTGGTGGTGAAAATGGCGGTAGTTCTGAAAGCGGACACGATGCAAGCATAACCGCTTCCATCAAAGGAGGAAAAGCTATAGGCGTTGAATTAGGAGTTTCAGGTGAAATATCATCATATCAGAAGGACGGTAGTAATTGGAGAAGTACTAAAGATTTCGAAAATTCATCGGGAACAGAAAATTCCAAAGAAACAACCACATATAATGATATATCTGAATCTTATTCAAACAATTGGAATACCGAAGAAGGATATTCTCAATCCCATAACATTGGTACAGAAACAGATATATCAAGTGCGTTGAGAACCGCTATTACACAAAATTCAAAAAAGAGTTACAGTGATGAATATTCCGAAAGTTCTTTAACTACTGAATCTCAAAATATAACGCATAATGAAGGACGCGAGTACTCTTCTGCAATTACGTTCAGCACAAGTGAAGAAATTACTGACTCCACTACTACGACATTAACATTTAAGACCAAAGGATTTTATAGATACATAAGAGCAGGCAAACTTGATGTTTATGCTGTTGTGGGTTATGATATCAAGAATAATACATATTCTGTTTCTACATTTAGTATGTTTGAAAATGAAACAAAAGAAATGTGGGATTTTTCAGAAGATGGTACTTTTGCTGACGGAGAAATAGGCGTTTTGCCGTTTGAAGTACCTTATGAGGTTGAAGAATACCTTCACGGAGAAACCGCCTATAC
>CAYXPV010000091.1:0-2386 GCA_964467285.1 uncultured Oscillospiraceae bacterium | reverse complement strand
CGGACTTGAATTCAATTATGCACAGGGTGCGGTTACTAGATATATCGGTACTGCCAAGAATGTATTGATACCTAATTATTATTCCAAAAACGGTAATATGACGTATGTTAAAACGTTAGGCATAGATCCACAAACCAATAAGCCGCTGTTTGCAGGAAACGAAAATATTGAAGTTGTACGTCTCAGCAAATATATTACCTCTATTCCTGACGGTGCTTTTGAAGGATGCACAAATCTTAAAACGGTTATTGCTCCCGGTATAACCTCCATTGGTGCAAATGCGTTTAAGGGATGCGAAAACCTTAACAAATTCATTGTTTCCACAAAAATAACTTCTTTGGGCGATAATGCCTTTGACGGATGTCCCGAGGTTGTTGTTAATGCAAGTAACTCAGCTGTTGCGAGAGCTGCGGCATCTTCAGGTGCAAGCTGTATAACAATAAACGTTGAAAACATGAGCGGAGAATTGGCTGACGGTGACTATGCAGACGGATATACCATTAACATAGGTGACATAGAGTATTTTGCATTCTATGGCGGCGGTAAGACATTTGAAAATGTAAAGCTTATATCAGGTGCAGATGAAACCTATATAGAACAAGCAACATTTATAAATGACGGCGGAATTACTTTGAACATCAATTCTGAAAACATTACACTCAAGGGCGTGAATGTTAAGAGTGATAATGTTGCTATGCTGTCGCAGTTTGATGGAGCAAAGATATTGATAGCAGAAGACTCTTGCTTTGAAGCTTTGAATGACGAAGCAACAAAAGTAATCACTAATAACATTGAATTGTCAAATAATACCGGCGAAACAGCACAGTGGATAATAGATAGTTCGCTGTATATTTACGGAAACACTGAGTTTGTCGGAAAATATATTGTTGTTGCTGATGTAATTGAAGCAATTTCTCAGTCAGAATTTGAAAATTATGTTGAGGGAGTTTGCAATATCACCTTTAATCCTAATGAAGGTAGTGTGAGCGAAACAACAAAACAAGTTGGTTTTGGTGAATTGTACGGTACACTTCCTACACCCTCAAGAACCCATTACAGTTTTCTTGGATGGTTCACAGAGCTTGACGGAGGCGTTGAAATTACAGAAGATGATGTAGTTGAAATTGCAGGAGATATAACTCTTTATGCACATTGGGAATTAAATGAATTCACAGTATTCTTCGATGCTAACGGTGGCTTAGCTTCCACGCCATCAAAAGCCGTAATTTACGGTGAAAACTACGGCGAACTTCCAACACCTACAAGAGATTATTACACATTCAACGGCTGGTTTACTGAAAATGATACAGAAGTCACTTCGGAAACAATTTTTGAAAGTACAGAAGATGTGACTCTCTATGCACATTGGACAATCAATCCTTTGTCAGATTGGGTACTTTCCTCTGAAATGCCCGAGGGTGCCGATCCTGTGAATACAAAGTATACATATACAAGAACAGATTACACTACATCGAGCAATTCAACATTATCTGGCTGGACTTTATATGATACAACATTTGCTTACTCGGATTACGGTGCATGGAGTGCATGGAGTGACACTCAATATTATGAGAGTGAGTTCAGAAAAGTTGAAACTCAACAGGTCGTTTCGGGGTATGCACAGAAAACACAGTACCGTTACAGCCGATATTTGAATTATGATGGATCTCAAGGTAAAACTTATTCACAGGGCGCACGATGCAATGGAACATATGGTGGTTATTTAACATATGGACAGTATTACACCGCGTGGTTTGACTCTCCCATGACAACATATGCTTCATCTTCTTCGAGTGACAGCGGATATAGCTATGGATATAATAAGGATGAAAATAACGCTACCGATGGACGCTATTTGCTTTGGTTTAATCAAGAAACGAGACAGGCCGATGATTATAACTATCCTACTTATAAAACTCAGTGGAAATATGCGGATCGTTCCAAGATATACACCTATTATTTCAGCAGGGTTCAAGAGAATCTCACATCAGAAACTTATCCCTCCGGCTCTGATATCAGCAACATCCAGGAATGGGTACAGTACAGAGGAAAATAACAAACCTTCAGCGGCGACTTTGGTCGCCGCTGAAAAAATCCACTGTGTGCAACAAAAATGCACACAGTGGATTTATTTTTATACAATTGTACATCACCGACAAATCATCAAAACTAACAATTTATCATTTTCGCAACAGTATTATCGAACAATTTGACATTTATTCCATCGGATTTTCCAGCAAACCCTCAATACAATGTATATCATCACAATGATAGTTTGTCAAGTATTATTCAAATTATTATTGCTACCTCTTTAATGCTTTTACAGGAAAAGTAACCCCATCCTTTTCCACGGCTTGTCTTTGAAAAGGCGAATCAAGATTTTCAA
>CAYXPV010000090.1:0-6712 GCA_964467285.1 uncultured Oscillospiraceae bacterium | reverse complement strand
TTAGAAATCTTCTATTCCAATTATTCCATCTCCTCCTAAACTCATGTCGGGCTTAGGTTGCCAAGTTCGGACTTTTATTATCGGTTGTTTAGGATTATTCAGATCTACCATGAGAAACAAATACCCTTTATCTCCATATTGCGAAGAATAATAGTCTTGTGCAATTTGAATACCATACGTTTCACCACCAACTCCCATCTTCTTGACTTTGTTATTTGAAAAGCGAATGTTGATGAATTCATTTTGATTGAACACACGACGTAGATTGTTCAAATACCCCATTTTATTGTGAGTTTTATAAACAACTTGTTCGTCACTTAACGATATTGAGCCACCATCGGTAAACGATTGTTTAGGACGTTTCAGTACCGTTCCCGTTATGATTATGGCATCTTTATCAAAAACACCTTCAATATAATCCAAACGTTTCAGCGCATAGGCCGTTTTGTAATTTTCAAGAAATTCCATGATAGCGATACGTACACTTTCGTCCCACCAACCTTTATTAAGAATGTCGTCTTCTGCGGTCTTTCCTAATCCAAAGGCTAATGCTTCAATCTTTCCGTCTTGATTGAATGTGAATACAATATCTTCTACAAATTGTTTACGTATCCCATTCTTAAAACTAAAACTCATCTGTACCCCACGCCCTACAACTTTGTCTCCATTCCTATAAAAATGCAGTTGAGGAGTACCTACAATTTTAGCTTTACCATAAGTTAGCAGTTTTCTATAAATCTCCATGCCTTCAGTAGTAAATACGTTGTTCGCATTTTCATATTCTTTATTCTGTACAGCTTTTATCACCTGTAGAACCTTCTCTGCATAACTCTTACTGTCTTCTATAGGGGTCGGGGGTTGAAACTTATTGTAGCTCTCTGTCCCAAAAGAAATAGTTGGCACATTCTCCTGTTGAACAGATAAGTCATCTGTCGTCGAAATGATGAGTCCTTCTTGTTCATCAACTGTCTTGATTGTCATATTGGCACTTCTAAACAATTGCTTAGGCATGATAGAACTTTTTACAACTCCAAGTACTGCTTTTAGTTCGTTGTCTATGCAGGCTTGTGAACGGTATTCAAATTCAATAGAGATGTTGTAACTATCCGAACTGTATCCGGAAGCTAATTCAAGTGTGCCAGTTCCATCTTTTGCACTGAATATCGGACTCCATGCACGTCCGTCAAAAAACGTATAATCAATACTATTTACAGGAATATCCTTGTAAGTAATATTTAGTTCTACATCATCTTTTACTCGTTTGGTCGCTTTAACTTTAATGGCATCAAATATTTGTTCCATCTGTTCTGGAACCCATACTGAAACAATGGGGTTATCTATTATCTCGTCATATTCATTGCGTAGTGGGTATGTCACTTTGTTGGGATGTTGCATGGTTTGAGTAAGAGACAATGCCCAATAATATGAACGTAAGGCATCATCTATTTTTCCTTTTTTCTCTGCTCGAATTGCTGCATTTATGTATTCTGTGATTTTTTCTTGTCTGCTTGCAAACACTTTTTCTACTTCACTTTTCAATATCCAACGAACCACATGAGCATCAGGTTGATTTTTCACAATCTGCATAGTCGTGTTGCTAAGGGTTGCTGCTGAGTATGACATTATTACTCCTTCGCTTGTCAATACATCTTTTTCTACTTCTCCGTTTTTCTCTATACGATCATTGTGAATGTCAAATGATTGTGATATATTCACACTAATTGATGACATCAGAGTGGACAATGCTTGTTGGTCTGCTTCCTCCAATGTCATTCCATACCCTTCCCCCCAATAGTATAGAGGGTTGTTGATTACTTGTTTATAATCTTGAGCACATAAAGGAGCTAACCGGACAAATAGCCCGGCCAGCACCATTGTAATTATAATGTTTGATTTTCTATTCACGATTTATTTCTTTTGTTCCTCACGCAGTCTGTTAAAGTCATTTTCCAACTTCTTCTTGAACTGCTCAATTTCAAATTGAATTTTTACACGTTCGTCATCAGAAACTTGTTGAGGTACACGCTTCTTTGCTGCCTCTACCATCTTTTCCACCATTTCACCAACTTCACCTTGGTATTCAATGCAGACATATACATGGTATTGCCCATCGGCTTTCTTGAACTTGTCAGCATGTATGGTTGCTGTATTTTTTAAGATTCCCTCTGCAACTTGTTTTGCAAAAGCGCCACTTTTAATATCTTGGTCACTGACGATAGAAGATTCTGCTCCATTTGTACTTGCCTGTTGATATCCTGTAAAAGCTTCTTCCGAGGCTGTTTGTACAAGAGCCTCTACTTTACGTTGGAATGCAGCTCGTGCTTGTCCTTCGGCAAATGTTTTTGCAAAGGATAGATTAAAATTCGTTCCTTCTCCAAAATCGCGAATTGCAGGCTTGTCAAAAGCAAGTTCTTCGCTTTTTGTCATTTCAACTTTCACCTCTTCTTGGTTCAAGGCTTTACTTGTCTCACTTACAGCTTTCGATGATGAGCAAGCTGTGAACCCAATTGTTGCAGCTACTATAGTTGCAACAATAAAAAACTTGTTTTTCTTCATGATTAAAAAGTTAAATTTCAGCTATTTCTATTGAATATTTCTTTTTCTCTTTTCCTTTTTTATACAGTTTGGGTTCAGATGCCTTAAACAATTTTTCTAACTCAGTACTTATTTGTTTATCTTTATGTGTAGGAGGTGTTTTACCATCATATCTTGCAGGGAAGACATAGTTTACTCCACCTGGATTTTTGGTAGAACTATACATAAATCCACTACTTCTTTTATTTTCAGGTATCATATACATCCAATGAAACATTAATTGCGGAAAAATGTATTCTTCGCAAAAGTTTCCTTTGTTTTCTACTTTGATAGCGCATGATAATCGTAAAGGGTATGTCAATAACCAGCCCAACAATGTATTCAAATGTTTTTCTTTCTCTATACATTCCTGAGTAGGGATAGTCAAATCCAATACTCCTACACTTCTACGAGATTTGAATTCCCCGCACCATCTATCTTTATTATTCCCCAATTGACCGATTTCATTGTCTGCCGTTTCTTTAGAGTCAGCCAAATACAAACATGGAATGCCACTCATGTTGTATCTTTGGAATGAAGCCTTGCTTCTTAAAACAAATGGAACATGAGAACAATCATCAGGTGCACCTGTATTCTTTTCTTTATTCCTCATTCTGTAGAAAATGCTATCCTTACTAAGATTTATTACTTGTAGATAATCTTGTACTCCTTCAACCAAATACCTGTTGATTTTCTTCTGTCCTTTCATTAAACTGTTCAACTCTGTACAAGCAGCATAAAAATCACCTTTATATGCAACTTGAAGAATGTTTAAGACGGTATCCACAATAGCCTTTTGCAAATTCAAGAATCGTTCTTTTGTATATTCTCCTTTGAACAAATGTAATTCTCCTTGATCTTCCAACAGTTCTACAATTTCTTCTTCGTTTATCTCTCTACACAATAGCAGATACTTTTCTAATTGACTTTCCATGAATTCATAGAAAGTCTTACAATTTCTTAAAAGTTTGAATTCATTTTCCTTGTGATAACTCTCCAATATCTCAGGATATAGAGTTTTCAATGCCTCTTTTACGGTCTTCATGATTATTTAAATGATAAAGTTAAACGGATACCAATATTTGATTGCGGCGCGTTCTCGCTAAGAACACCACTCCTATCTGTTTCTGTATGATTACTAGAAAAGCTACTAGTTCTTGCATAGTGATAAGATGAGGATGAGGTTTTCAACTCCCATTCACCCAGATTGCCAAACATGTCATACACTCCTAATTCATTAGGCATAAGTGTTGCAACTTTATGTGCCTTTCCTTCAGAATTGCCCTTATACCAACCTACTTCTTCTGGAATATTACTGCCACTATATGTATATCCTTTACTATTTTCACCACCTTTATAGGTCCATTCCCATTGTTCTTTTGTTGGTAAAGAAAAGGTTATCCCCAGATTGGACTTCATTTGGTTGAGGAATATAGTACAGGTTTTATAAGTTGAGAAAGTCTGCGGATAGTCAGACTTCAGAATTACTGAGTCGGTGACTGCATTATATAACCCTTTGGTCACTTCTGTCTCTCCAATCAAAAAAGAGAGATAACCACCTTCCGTTACTGGCATCATAGCAAACTCTGTGGTTTTTACCTTAAAAATCATTTTCTCTCTCCATGCAGTATGAGCAGAGTCTGTAGGTATTGACATCCAGCCACTTTTGCCTTTATTCATAATGGAATCATCAAAGGTACGTGTATATGCACTTTTCGATGTTGCCACATTTAAGCGACGGTCTATCGTATCGGCAAAACTTCCGTAAATATAAGGGGTGTAGCCGTCAGATTTTGCGATAAGCTCTATAAAACGTACGGTGTCACTATATTCTCCCTTATAAACAGAATATCTTGTACTGGTCAGCAAACCATAAACCTGAATCGTGTCAAGGAAATTTCCATTGAAACGCAAACTACCGGTTTTAGTCTGAAGATTAGCAGTAATAGTAATCAATGAACCATCATACAAACAAGTGGCAAGCGTATCTTCATAGATGGCCGTTTCGTGGGTCAGGTTCACGGCCTGAAACTCTTCTCTGCTTTTCGGATTGCTGAAATATACAGCTTTACAAGTTCCTTTCTTGTCCTTTGTCAAATTACCATAGTATTCAACCGACCAGTTATCTAATTGGTATGTAGCCACACCATAAGCATTGTTTTCAAAAGTCAAGTAAACCTTGTCACCGTTAGACCATGTGGTAGAGGTGGAAGTACGTGTGGATGAAGCATCATCATAATCGGCACGCGAAACATTAAAGTCCAGTGTACAAGTTTTTGAGATCGTTTCTCCTGTCTCGTTAAATACTTCATCCTGTTCTGTACATGACACAGAACTGCATACCATTGTTGCCACCAAAGGGGCATACGCTAAAGTTCTTAAAAAGTTTTTCATATCGTTATTGTTTTTTAGTTCCATTCATTTTCATTATCGTAATCAGACTTATTGAAATTTACATTGCCATTCTCGGACGAATCATACTTTTCATCCTTTTGGTAATCTTCTTTATCTATTCTAATTGTATCATTATCAAAGGAATCATAAACTTCATCCTTCTGATAATCTTTTTTGTTTACTTTAATAGTATCATTCTGAAAAGAGTTATACCAAGCATCTCCCTGATACTCGTTCTTGCTCATACTTATACTATCGCCGTTCAGAGAATCATAGATAGAGTCTTCGTCATATTCTTTCCTACTTATCACTATTATATCCTCAGTAGAGTTCCAACAAGAATCTGTAGTGAATGATTGGATGCTAATGGAAAGACTATCGCCCGTTGTAACGTCCCATTTGATCTCTTCCTCAAACGCTCTATCTATATATATTCCTCCTTCGTAGGTTTGTGTGATAGGTATGCTTATAATCTTCTCTCCCTCTGCAAGGTCGGTCAATTGTATGGTTACAGCGCCTTGCCTTACGATTGCTTCCGTATTCTTGGCCACACAAACCTTCCAAATTGTAGAGGATTGCTTTTGTAAAGTAATCCACTCCTCAGTACTTTCAACTATGTATGCTCCATCTGTGTCTATTATAAATGTATTTTCTCCTCCAAAGGCAAAATAAGAGAAACTTTTTGCATCTGTTCGCAGATAGCGAGCATCTTGTTTCACTACAATATCTATTGTCTGCCCTACGCTTGTCTTGATTGACAAGGTTGTTTCTCGACCTTTCATTGATGGATTATCTGCTACAGCAATCTTTACTTTTCCATTACCTTCACCTGATGTTTGTGATAATGCAACCCATTCCACACTATCGGCTACTTCTATTGACCATGCTTCATTGGCAGAGAACGTAAGATTAGTAATTCCACCTTTAGAATCAAACCTAAAACTATTGTCTGTTATTGTAAAATATTTGGCCAGTTGGTGTATATTTACACTAATATTCTTATCTACAACATGGTAATCAATCGTTCCGAATCGCTCTTCGTATGATTGTGTTTCAGTGACAGATACGTTTACCGTTTCATTGCCATTTCCTTGTGCTATATCGGTAGATATCCATTCGTCAGAAATGGTGGATTGCCAAGGTAATTCTGAAATGATATTGAGAGGTTGTGAACTTGCCTTTACACCAAATTCTAAAGTCTTATTGTAGATGGCGAAAGTTTTCGCTTCTTGTGTCACTGGAATTTTATGAGAAATGTTCAAGAATTCGTGAGCAATAACAATGCTTCCATTTCGGGGCATTGTGCTATTGTTTTCAGTAGTGGTGATATCTATTGTTTGCGTACCCTCACCTTGATCAACAGATGATGTCAACCACTCGGGAAGTTCCTTTATAAACCAATGTGTATTACTCTGTATGGATATTTGTAAGCTTCCAGCTCCCGAATAAAATGTCATTGACATTACAGAAACTTCTATATACAATCCTTTTTGTACTATCTCAATCTGAGCCTTTTGATAAGCGTCGGTGTATATGTAGACATATCCCTTACGCTGGTCAATTGTATTATTTTCTGTTGTAGAAATCTCTATATTAGAAGTGCCCGCAACACCCTTAGTTGGAGTTACTTGAATCCAATCGGCAGAGGTTGTTGCAGTCCATGCAATTTCGGATTCAATATTTAGGGTGAAGAGTGTAGCATCCCTCTCTGTTTGGATAGATGTTTGGGATACAGATACCCCTG